>NZ_JBFTOC010000031.1:0-31672 GCF_056397785.1 Arthrobacter sp. 05L421 | reverse complement strand
CCGCCGTGCGACCGGTCCGCCGCGGTCCAGTTCCCAGAAGACCAGGGCGAACGCGATGACGTTTGTTACCCAGATCTGCAGTGCTGCCAGAAGGAGCGTGCGCCCGTCGCCGCTGCCGGAGTCGGTCAGCAGAATGATGAGCTGCACCAAGGCGACGCCGTTGGCGGCGACGAGGAGGAGTGCCTGGCCCGTGGCTAATCGTTTGGACCAGCGCGTCTCTTTGCGCAAGCGGCGGGGGTTGAGGATCAGCAGGGGAATCAGCATCACGAGTCCGATTCCCACCACCGTGTAGCGGATGGCCGGCAGGAAGGCGCTGGGAAGAGCGGCATAGAGGCCCAGCGCGATGAGCAACCCGACTACGGCCGGCCAGCGGTGTTCGGCGCTATCCTTCAGGTTTGCGGTCTCAGACATCCACCGAGTCTAGGCAAAGCTGCCGTGCATCCCGGTCCGGGCGCGCACTGAGCCCAGAGCAGATATTCACAAGCCCGGGAAGTCCGTTCGAGGATACATCGCCAACGATGAAAAAACACCCCCGCGCCTGGCCTGGGGGAGGTCATCGGCGCGGGGGAGTTCCCCGTAAAACCGGATGCAGTCCCGATGTTGGCCTTGCACACTCAGGAGTAACCTGTTATTCGTCACCAGCAATGGTGCTGGTGCTGACCAAGGAGTCGTGCCATGAGTGTCGAATCAAGCTCCGCGGCGGGGACCGCCCCGGCGGGAAGTGGTCGCAGGGCTGAAAATCCCGTACCAGCCCAAGACGCTGTTGTGTCTCCACAGGTGAGCGCCAGCCCACCCTTTGCCGATCCGGCAGCTTTAGGTCTGGGCGCTTTCGCAATGACCACGTTTGTTCTCAGTGTCATCAATGCCGGCCTGATCCCCAAAGCGGTCGAACCCGTAGTCCTGGGACTTGCACTGTTCTACGGCGGCATGGCGCAGTTCGCCGCCGGAATCTGGGAATTTGCGAATCGCAACGTTTTCGGCGCGACGGCTTTCTGCTCTTACGGAGCCTTTTGGCTGTCCTTCTGGTTCTTGAGCCAGTTCAGCGCGGGCAGCCTTCCGGCGGCGGACGCCGGCAAAGCTGTCGGCCTGTACCTTCTGGGCTGGGCAATCTTTACCGCGTACATGACCATTTCTGCGTGGCGCGTCAGCATGGGCGTCTTTGCCGTTTTCGTCTTCTTGACCCTGACGTTCATTGCGCTGTTTCTTGGCGCTTTCTCCGGGGCAACCGGACTGACGGTGCTGGGCGGCTGGCTGGGCATCGTGACGGCGCTGATTGCCTGGTACTGTTCCCTCGCGGTGGTCGCGAACTCGACCTACAAACGGACTGTGCTTCCGGTGGGGCGACGGTGACAGGCCATGGCCGCAGACCCAACAGAATCGGATGAGGCCCTCGCAAACCTGTTGCACGAGCAGCGGCGCTTTCCTCCGGAAGCGGGCTTTTCCGCGCAGGCCAACGCCACGTCGTCGGACTATGACGAGGCCGCCGGCGACAGGCTGGCGTTTTGGGCGCGGCAGGCGGAGCGGCTGGACTGGTCCCAAAAATGGAGTGAGGTCTTGGACTGGTCAAATCCGCCATTCGCCAAATGGTTCGTTGGAGGCAGGCTCAATGCAGCCTACAACTGTCTTGACCGTCATGTAGCTGCCGGCCGCGGAGACAAGGTTGCCTATTACTTTGAAGGTGAAGCGGGGGACACTCGAGCGATTACCTATGCTCAGCTCACCCACATGGTCTGCCAGGCAGCGAACACGCTGAGCGAACTGGGCGTCATGCCCGGAGACCGGGTGGCCATTTATATGCCGATGATTCCGGAGACCGTCGTGGCGATGCTGGCCTGCGCCCGAATTGGGGCACCGCACACAGTCGTGTTCGGCGGGTTCTCTGCGGACGCGCTCCGGACGCGGATCCACGACTGCGACGCGCGGATCGTCGTCACCTCCGACGGCGCCTACCGCCGCGGCAACGCCAGCGGGTTGAAGTCCGCCGTCGACGAGGCCCTGCTGGACTGCCCGGACGTTCGCAACGTCCTGGTGGTCCGCCGTACAGGCCAGGAGGTCGATTGGACACCAGGCCGCGATATTTGGTGGCACGAATCGGTTGAGCTGGCTTCCGCCGATCATGAAGCCGAGACCTTCGACGCCGAACATCCCCTGTACGTGATGTACACGTCCGGCACCACGGGCAAGCCCAAGGGCATCCTGCACACCACTGGTGGCTACCTCACGGCATGCGCCTATACCCACTGGGCGGTGTTTG
Organism: Arthrobacter sp. 05L421; assembly: GCF_056397785.1. Lineage (NCBI taxonomy): Bacteria > Bacillati > Actinomycetota > Actinomycetes > Micrococcales > Micrococcaceae > Arthrobacter > Arthrobacter sp. 05L421. Next base: position 29,418 of record NZ_JBFTOC010000031.1, on the reverse strand, counting down.
ACCTAAAGCCTGAGACCGATATTTTCTGGACAGCCGCGGACATTGGCTGGGTTACCGGGCATAGCTACATCGTGTACGGTCCCTTGGCTAATGGTGCTACTTCCGTGTTGTACGAGGGCACGCCGGACACCCCGCACAGGGGCCGCTGGTGGGAAATCATCGACAAGTACAAAGTCTCGATCCTCTACTGTGCCCCGACCGCCATCCGTACGTTCATGAAATGGGGTGCCGAGATACCGGCAAAGTACAGGCTTAGGAGTTTGCGCTTGATCGGCACCGTAGGCGAACCGATCAACCCGGCCGCCTACATCTGGTACCGCGAGAACATCGGGCACAACCAAACGCCCGTTGTGGACACCTGGTGGCAGACCGAGACCGGGGCCATCATGATCAGTCCGCTCCCGGGCGTAACAGCAGGTAAACCGGGCGCGGCCATGAGGGCACTGCCAGGGGTCGTGGCCGACGTCGTAAATGACGCGGGCGCACCGGTTGCCAACGGCTCCGGCGGCTATCTGGTTCTGGGGGAACCTTGGCCATCCATGTTGCGCACCATCTGGGGAGACGCCGACCGGTACGTGGAGACGTATTGGTCACGGTTCCCGGGGCTCTACTTTGCAGGGGACGGCGCGAAGAAGGATGAGGATGGGGACATCTGGCTTCTGGGCCGGGTGGACGACGTGATGAATGTGGCGGGACACCGGCTTTCGACGACGGAGATCGAATCTGCGCTCGTCGCCCATCCGAAGGTGGCCGAAGCCGCCGTCGTGGGTGCCCTCGACGACACAACCGGGCAGGCCATCGTCGCCTTCGTCATCCTGCGCAGCGAGGCAGGTGACGGCGGACCGGAGGTTGTGCAGGAGCTGCGGGACCATGTGGCCAAGGAAATCGGCAAAATCGCCCGGCCCCGGCAGATCATGGTGGTAGCCGAGCTGCCTAAAACCCGGTCCGGCAAGATCATACGACGGCTCCTCAAAGACGTGGCGCAGGACAGGCCGATCGGGGATGTCACCACCTTGGCGGACGCGTCAGTCATGGAGTTAATCAAAGCGGGCATGCCGGGCGGCGCCGGGGGGCTGCACTAGTTGGGACGCACGTGTTGTTGAACGATGGACAGCGGGACGCGGCGGCGGAGTTGATCTGCAACCCTCCCTACGGCCCAGGGCCGCATGTCCTTCGTGGCCGGTCACGCGGCGGGAAGCACGTAGTCTGTATGCGGTCGCCGGTGTGGCGTTTTCTGACTGTGGCTTGGCCAAGGATGGACCGGAGTTCGTTGGTCCTTCGAGATCGTGGCTGCCGGATGTTCGGTTCGGGCTGGTGGAGGACCGTGTGCCCGGATGTGCCCGGGGACCGCAGAAAGGCGGTCCCCGGGCACATCTGACTTGCGGGTTGGCTACCGTGCTGCGAGTTCGGCTGGTGCCTCTTCGGCGCGAGGTGCGGCCGGGGCCGCGAGGTTTCGTCGCTGTTCGCGGCGTTCCATGGCTGTGGCCAGTAGTCCGAGTGCGATGTTGACGATCATGAAGCCCAGTGCCGCGACGATCTGTGCCTGAAGCAGGGAGCGGCTGTAGTACGTGCCGATCACGGTGGCGCTGCGCAGCAGTTCAAGGTAGCCGCCGAGCACGAAGGCCAGGGCGGTGCCCTTGAAGAGGATCACCATCTGGCTCACGAGGGCCGGGCTCATAGACCGCAGCGCTTGAGGCAGGAGCACCAGTTGCATGGTCCGGATCCCGGAGAACCCCAGGGCGTGAGCGGCCTCGGTCTGTCCGGAGGGAATGGCCTTTATTCCTGAGCGGAGGAGATCTCCCACGACGGCGCTACTGAAGAGCGTCAAGGCGATGACGAGGAACCAGAAGTCGGAGAGTTTCAGCCCGTAGGAAGGCAGCACCAGGGACGTGAAGTAGAGCAACAGAAGCAGCGGTACGCTGGCGAAGACGTCGGTAAATACGCGGCACGCGAGGCGGACGGCTTTGCGGCGCGAAAGCAGGCCGAAGGCGAGCAACGAACCAAAGAACAGGGACAAGGCCATGCCGACTGCTGCTGCGCGCAGGTTGTTGGCGAGTCCCTCTCCCAGGAGCGCCCACAGCCCCCATTGCGTGAACGGTTTCCAGGCCGCGGCGCTGAATTCCCCGTGTGCGTCGAGCACCTGATACACCTCGTACGCACCGAGGGCCAGAGCTGCAACGCAGATGATTTCGACGACGGTGTGGCGGCGTCGGGAGCGGGGGCCCGGCGTGTCGAAAAGTGTTTTGGTAGTCATCGGCTGAACGCCGCCTTTCGGTCAATAATGGCCACGAGCCGGCCGACGATGAGCCCGATCAGCAGGTAGCTGACTGCCGCTCCGCTGAAGATCAGAAACGGTTGGGCCTGGTCGACGGCGGCTTTGTTGGTGGCGAACGTCAGGTCCGCCACACCGACCAAGGCGGCGACCGAGGTGTTTTTGATCATGGTGATCAGCACGTTTCCCAGCGGCTGGACAACGGTCCCGAAGGCCTGGGGCAAGATGAGGTGCAGCATGGCGGGCCGCGGGGCGAACCCGAGGGCACGGAGGGCTTCCAGTTCACCTGAGGCGACGGTGTTGAGGCCGGACCGGAGTGTTTCGCTGACGAACGGCGCGGTGTAGAGGACCAGGACAATCGCGGCCGATACAAAAAGAGAGTACTGGATGCCCAGGAGCGGGAGGCCAAAGACGAACAGGACCATTTGAACCGGCAGCGGAATGTTGCGGAAGACCGTGACGTAGGCGGCGGCAGCAACGTTGAGCGTGCGGATCGGGCTGACCCGCATTGCCGTCAGCAGGGTTCCGAGTACCAACGCCCCGGTCCAGCCCAGCACAGTGAGTTCGAGGGTTATCAGGACTCCGCTGGTGAAGTCGGCGGCATAGCCGGAGAGGAAGGACATGATGACGGCCTACAGAGTGATGTGCGGAGCGGTGACCTCTGAGGGGCGCACGGCTCCGATGGTGCTGTCGTAGGCCTTCTTCCACTCGCCGTTGTCGGCGATCTTCTTGAGGAAGCCGTCGAGGTAGTCGTGCCACGCGGTGTCGTCCTTGGCGGATCCGATCGCGTATTCCTCTGTTGCGAGGTAGTCTCCGACGACCTTGAAGTCGCCCTTGTTCTGCTCGATCAGGCCCAGGAGGAGGGACTCGTTGGTGACCACGGCGTCAACCCGCTTTTGCTTCAGCGCCTGCGCGCATTCGCTGTAGGTGCCGAAGAGGGTGAGTTTTGCTTGGGGGGCCAGGGTGGGCAGGAGCTGGGCGGCCCGTGCGCCGGTGGTGGTGCACACGGGTTTGCCATTGAGGTCATCTTTGGTGGAGATGGATGATTCGTCGTTGCGGACCATCATGGATACGCCGCTTTCCAGATAGGGGCCCGCAAAGGCGACTACCTTTTTCCGTGCGTCGGTGACGGCGTAAGAGGCCAGGATCAGGTCGACTTTGTTCTGCTGGAGAAAGGCCTCACGGTTGGCCGTTACGGCTTCGACGTATTCAATGTTGTCCTCGCTGCCGGTCAGGTCTTTGGCGATGCGCTTTGCCAGTTCGATATCCAGGCCCTCCATCTCACCGCTGACCGGGTTTTTGACTCCGAACATGGGCTGATCGAATTTCACGCCGACGATGACTTTGCCGCGCTGCTGGATCTTGCTCATGGTCGTTCCGGCGGCGAAGCTCTGCGTCGGGGCGCTGGCGGGGGAGGGGGAGCTGCCGCAGGCGGTGGCGCCGAGGGCGAGGGTTGCGGCGATCGCGACGGAGGCGAGGATACGGAGGGTTTTCATGATTGTCCTTTTGGGTGGGCGTCGGCATCGGTGCCGAGGCTGGTTGGGTGGGGGATTAGTGCACGGAGGAGAGGAAGCTGCGGGCGCGGTCGCTCTCGGGGGCGGAGAAGAAGGTTTCGGGGTCTGCTGTTTCGACGATGGCGCCGTCGGCCATGAAGATGATGCGGTCTGCGCAGGACCGTGCGAAGGACATTTCATGGGTGACGACGAGCATGGTTGTGCCGCGTTCGGCGAGCTGTCGCATGGTGGCAAGGACGTCCTGGGTGGACTCCGGGTCCAGGGCTGAGGTGGGTTCGTCGAAAAGGATTACTTTGGGGTCCATGGCGAGGGCCCTGGCAATGGCGGCTCGTTGGGATTGTCCGCCGGAGAGCTGCGCGGGGAAAGCATTGGCTTTCGCCCCGATACCCACCATGTCAAGGAGTTCGCGGGCGCGCTGTTCGGCTGCGGCTTTGCTCTGGCCCAGGATCTTCCTTGGGGCAAGCGTGATGTTGTCCAGGATGGTCCGGTTGGAGAACAGATTGAATGATTGGAAGACCATGCCGACTTCGGTGCGGAATTTGAAGAGTTCCCGCCCTTCGGCCGGCTGCGGTGCGCCATCGACGAGGATCTGTCCGCTGTCAATGGTTTCCAGACGGTTGATGGTCCGGCACAGCGTGGATTTGCCGGAGCCGGAGGGGCCGAGGACGACGACGACTTCTCCACGCCTGACGCTGAGGTTGATGTTGCGCAGAGCGTGCAGGTTGCCGAAGTGTTTTTCCACGGCCCGGAATTCGACGACGACGTCGCTTTCCGCAGGCAGTATTGAGGCGGTTTCGGGCATGGGGTATTCCTGTCTTGGGTTGCGGTGACGAGGTCTTCTGAACGAAAACCTGTTGAAAAGGGAGGCCGTGCGGGCCGGTTAGGGGAGGCCGAGCTCCCGAAGGGTGGTTGCCACCCGTTTTTCCTGCTGCCTGAGGAAGGTACGGAAGGATTCGCCGGTGGTGAAGGCGTCCTCCCAGCCGTTGTCGGACAGCGCCTGTTTCCAGGCCGGGGAATCATGGAGCCGGGTTAGCGCCTCGATGAGTCTGTTCCGGTCCGCCTCGGACAAGCCCGGAGGAGCGAGGACTCCGCGCCAGTTCGTGAAGACTAAGTTGATCCCGGACTCGCGGAGGGTGGGTGCCTGGATCCGGGCCTGGCGGTTAGGGCCCGAGACAGCCAGCACCCGCAGCTGTCCGGAATCGATCTGCTCCGCATACTCTGCCAAACCCGAAGTTCCGAAGGTGACCTTCTTCTCCAGCAGCGCCGGCAAGAGCTCACCTCCGCCGGCATAGGGTCGGTATTTCACGTCTTTGATCCGGATGCCTGCGGTGCGTGCCAGCTCCATCGGGAAGAGGTGGTCCGGTCCGCCGACGGCCGAGCCGCCCCCCACCGTGATGGTTGCCGGTGAGGCTTTCCACGCGGCGACCAGGTCCCCGACCGTCCGGTACGGTGAGTCCGAACGGACCAGGATGCCTTCGGGCTCCTCAAGCATTTTGGCTACTGGCGTGGCGTCTGAGACGCTGATTTTGGAGCCGGTTGCGTAGCCGGAGCCGACAACACCCAGTCCCATCATCATCATGAGGCTGGGGTTTCCTGCCTCATTGGTCAGCCGGGCCATGGCAACGGTGCCGCCGTCGCCTGTGACGTTGAAAATTTCGATATGCCCCGCGATTCCGGAATCTTCCATGACGCGGGCCGCGATCCGGGCGGTGATGTCATACCCGCCCCCTGGGCTGTTCGGGACCATCATGCGGGTGTCGGATACCGACTCGGCTCCCGGGGCGGCCGATCCACAGGCACTCACAGTCAGGAGCAGTACGACGGCTGCGGCTCTCGCGTACTTGGACAGGGTCATCCTGCTCCTCACCTCCTTGTGGTGTCCGCCGGGCCTTGATGGCGTGGCTACTATCAAAGAGTGACTCACGTCATGTCAGATGTCACTGTTAGCGAATCAATGGAGGTTGTGGTCTTTGTGGTCACGTTCACTGCCGGGTAGGCGCCTCACCTTGTCGGGGCAGTTTCTGCTTCTGCAGCTTGGCGTGATTTCCGCCGTTCTGCTGGCGGTCACGATGGTCTCGGTGACTCAGTCACGGGCGGAGTTCGTCGAAGTCCGCGGGCAGAGGATGTTGGCGATCGCAGAAAATCTGGCGTCGACGCCGCTGGTCCGGGACGATATCACTGCGCCTCAGGCCTCCATCATGCTGGCGCCGGACGTGGACAAGTCCCGTGCCCTCTCTGGTGCGTCGGTGGTCGCCGTGACCGACGCGAGGGGGACCGTCATTGCGTCCTCGGATCCGCAAACAGTGGGGGACACTTTGGACCTGGCCGCGGACCGGTCACCTCTTGGACGGTCGTGGACCGGCGACCTGACGCTGGGCGGCCGGCAGACCATTGGGGCCCGGGTCCCGGTCCTTCAAGCAGACGGAACCGTCAACGGTGTCGCCCTGGTGGCCGACGAATACCCTCCCTACGGCAGCGCACTGGCCGCAGCCGTGCCGGATCTTATGCTCTTCCTCGGGATGGGAGCCGCGCTGGGCCTTGCCGGCTCCTGGCTCTTGTCACGTCTCATCCGCAGACGCACCAGAGGGCTGGAGCCGGACGAGATCGCCGAACTGGCAGACAACCGTGAAGCGCTCCTCTACAGCATCCGCGAAGGCGTGATCGGCGTCGGACTGGACGGCAAAATCACCCTGCTGAACCAGACTGCGACCGACTTGCTGGGACTCCCGCCCGACGCCGCCGGGACGCCCGTCAAGGAGTTGCCGCTGGACGGGCACCTCCAAGGCCTGCTGCTCGAGACCACGAACGGTGAGGAAACGATGGCTGTTAGCGGATCGCGACTCCTCGTGCTCAACCGACGCACGGTCGGAAGCCGCGGCCGCCCGATGGGAACTGTCACTACCCTGCGTGACCGGACCGAACTGGCCGAATTGGAAAGCCGGCTCGCAGCGAACCAGAGCATCACTGAAACGCTCCGCGCCCAGACGCACGAGTTCCTAAACCAGCTCCATACCGTGTCGGGTCTGGTCCAGCTGGGCGAATTTGCGGAAGTAAGGACCTTTATCGGGACTCTGACCCGGCGCCGCGCGGAGATAAACGACGAAATAGCCCAGCGCATCAAGGACCCCTCCGTCGCCGCACTGCTCGTGGCCAAAACAAGCCTCGCCGCCGAATCCGGCATCGAACTTCGACTTTCCGGCGAATCATGTCTCGGTCCGCTGGAGCCCTCTCTGGCAGCCGACGCCATCACCGTCCTAGGGAACTTCATCGACAACGCGGTCGATGCCATCGCCGGCCTTACCGACGTCACGGTCCTCGTCGACGTCAGCGACAATGATTCAATGATCACCATCCGAGTTAGTGACCCGGGACCTGGGGTGCCCGAGGATCTCGAGCAGCGCATCTTCACCCGCGGGTTCAGCACCAAACCGGCACCGGCGTCCGGGCGTGGCGTGGGCCTGGCCCTGGTCCGCCTCGTATGTTCCAAACGGCACGGCTCCGTTGCGGTCCACAACGACGCCGGGGCCGTCTTCGAAGCCACGCTTCCCTACGCCACCGTGGTCCATGATTGACGTTCTCGTCGTCGAGGACGACTTCATGGTGGCCCGGATACACACCCGATTCGTTGAGCAGACTCCTGGCTTCCGTGTTGTTGGAACCGCATCCACCGGCAAGGACGCACGGGAAGCTGTCCAGGAGCTTCGCCCGGACCTGGTGCTCCTCGACGTGCACCTGCCCGACATCAGCGGCCTTGACCTGCTCCGCGAGCTCCGCGCGGCACGGGTGCCCGTCGGCGTCATCATCATCACCGCTGCCACGGAAGCTCACAGTGTCCGCGATGCCCTCGAAGGCGGCGCAGCCCACTACATCGTCAAACCCTTCGAATATGAAGACCTGGCCGCCCAGCTTCGACGATTCCAGGAACGCCACGATGCGTTAAACCGGGCCAAAGCGACGGGTCAGGAAGACATCAACAAGATCTTCGGATATTCAGCCCGGCCATTGGCCGAGGTCATCCACCGCCTGCCTAAGGGTTTGAGCACCGAAACGGCCACGCTCGTCGCGGCGTCGCTCGAGGGTGGTGGCGAAATTTCCGCCTCCGACTGCGCGGACACTACCGGGCTCTCTCGCGTAAGCGTAAGACGCTATCTCGAATATTTTGTCGAAACGGGTCAGGCTGCCGTCCGTCTGGAGTACGGCCGCGCAGGACGCCCGGAGAGAAAATACCGGCGTCACTGAGCGGTGATTGGAGCAGAACATATCGGCCGCTATCGATGCGGGTATGCACCTACAGCGAGACGTCCCGCCGGCCGATCCGATGCCCAGTCAGTGATCTTCGTCGTCGAAGGCCTGCCCTGCCCGTGATGGGAAACGGTGGCGGCCCAAGACGGGAACGGGCGGTCAAGTGACTATCCGTTAAGTTGAGGCGCAGAACTGCCTCGGCTGGGCTGAGAACGATGAACGAATTCTACCGCCGGTGCAATGAATGTGTAAGCGTCGATGTGCTGGCCGAAATCATGATTGTCGTCGACGACGAAAGCCGCCACACGGCCGTCGGCGCCCCCGTTTGAGGGCTCCCAGTCGAAGCAACAACCCAGCGTTTAGGACGTCTCGGGACCTTAGCCCCTATTGTTCGTGTTCGGACGGTCAAGACTTGAGGTGAGAGACCGCGTCCCTCCAAGGTGCTCTAGCAGCTGTTGGAGGTGGCTGGGCGTCCTCGGCCGCCTCCAGGCGGCGGAGCATCCCGGGACCCGGCCGTCGACGCCGTAGTGCAGTGACTGACCCCGATTGTAGCGTGGCTCGTCCGCCGCAACTTCCGAGGAGAGCAATGCCCCGACTCCACCCGCCGCCACTGCGCGAACACCCCGTCGTGACGAGGTTCCGGGAGAAGCGTGCCGAGCACCCGCAACTAAGGATCGCCGATGCAATCACCGGCTTTGCCGGATCGATGCCTTTCGTTTACGTCCATGTGGTCGTCTTCGCCGGGTGGATGCTGTTCGTCGAGAAGAGCCCGTGGCCGACGCTGACCCTCGTCGTTTCGCTGGAGTCGATCTTCTTGTCGACCTTCATCATGATTGGGCAGAACAGGGCATCCGCCTTCCAGCAGGAAAAGGCTGATCACGACTTCCTCGAGCAGGAAACCGAACTTAAGAACAACACGGAGCTCACCCGCGAGACCCACAAGCTCATGACGGAGCTGCATAGACGTGTGATCGGTCAGGGATGACCGCCGTCTATGGCCCGGAGAGCGCCGCCCCGACTACCCAGAGTCCCCTGGCAGCTCGCGGCGTGCGTTGGCTGCGGATGGGGCGACACGGCGGCATGCCACACGCGGCTTCGCCGTCGTCAACCCGGCCGTCAGCGCCGTTGCGCAGACCGTGCCCACCAAGCCGGCAGAACGCCGCGGGGCCTCGTTCGTGCAGATCCGACACCGGTTGGATCGGGATTTTCATAGCCGGGACGGTGCTCGCCTGGGCGGGCATCGCGGCCATCCGCTGGATCCGCGTCCTGCGACGGTCGGAACCTCCGGGCCGCGCCGTTTCGCCGGCGGGCCATCCAGCCTTGATCGTGAACCCCCGCAGCGGCGGCGGCAAGGCCGATCGCCTCGGCTTGGTCAACGAATGCCGGGCCCGCGGCATTGAAGTGCTCATTTTGGAACCGGGGCAGGACCTGACCGGACTGGCCGAGGCCGCAGTGGCCCGCGGCGCCGACGTGCTCGGCATGGCAGGCGGGGACGGCTCGCTTGGGTTGGTCGCGGACGTGGCCGCCCGGCACGCTGTGCCCATGGTCGTGGTGCCCGCCGGCACCTTCAACCACCTAGCCATGGATCTCGGTCTCGACCGCGGCGATGTTATCGGGGCGCTCGAGGCCTTCGGAGTGGCGGTGGAACGTCGCATCGACCTCGGGCAGGTCAACGGCCGGGTGTTCGTCAACAACGTCTCGCTCGGGCTGTACGCGCAGATCGTCCGCTCTCCCGAATACCGAAATGAAAAGGCGGACACCACCCTGAGCATGCTGCCGACCATGCTGGGGCCTGGGAGCCGACCCTTCGACCTGCGCTTCACCGGTCCGGCGGGGGAGCGGTACACCGGCGCGCACGTCGTCCAGGTCTCGAACAACCCGTATGGCCGCACGCCCGCTACCCTCGCCAATCGGCCGCGACTCGACGGCGGCCACCTCGGGGTGATCGCCCTCAAGCTCCCGGACGATCCAGCAGAAGCACGGCGCCAGTTGGCCGCGGCCAGCAGGCACCCGGAGACGTTTCCCGGCTCCGTCGCCTGGGAGCCCTCGACGTTTGAGGTGGATTCGGGTGGGCCGATCGACGTCGGAATGGACGGGGAGGCACTCCGTATCGCCGCCCCACTGCGGTTCACCATTCGGCCGGGCGCGCTGCGGATCCGCCTTCCCCGAGAGACCCGGCTCTCACCGGCGGCCCGCCCGCTCCCGGCCCGCTCGACTCTTCGGGACTTACTGCGCAGCTGGCTCGGCCGTTGGTTGGAGCTACGGCCGCCGCGGCCGCGTACCACCCCGCATTAACGTGGGTGCCAGCGTCGACTGTCGTGACTGCGCCAAGGCCCTGGTGGAGCACATAAGGTGTCGCGTCTATGGCTCACAGCAAGGCCCGCGGGAGACCGAGGCTGTCAACGGGCCGTGCAAGCACGGTCAAAAGGACTTTCGGCCCTGAACGGATGCGCAGGCAAAGTTGCAGCAGGACGTAAAGGGCGCGGGGGACTCTTTGCAGAAGGGCACGGATCAGCTGCGCGAGGCCGCCGAGGCGAACCAGGGAAAGGTCGCCGCGTGGTGGAACGACGTGCAGACCAGCTGGGACGACCAGATCGCGTCGGTCCGGCGCGACATTGAGTCCTCGAGAGCAGAGCACGACCTCAAGGCCGCGCAGCGATATGCAGACGACGCCGAGGAAGACGCCAAGTTCGCGATCGCGTACGCCTGTTGGGCGGTAGAGGAGGCCGAGTACAGGGTGCTCGACGCCGTGTTGGCTCGAAAGGACGCCGACAGTATGTGAGGGGACGGCAGTCGGGCTGGACCGTGGTCCTGTTCGTTCTGGCTAGGGTGGGTGGGCCAATGAGGAAAGGACGAGGCTCAGGGGTTTTCCTGTCCCCGGCGGTGTGCATTTTCACCTGGTTACTTTCGCCCAGTCGTCTTTAGCGCCGACAGGTGCGACGTAGCGTGCTTGTCGGCTCTCGAGTTCCATGTTCCGGGGATTTTTTGAAGATCTCTTTTCCGGAATCTTTGTTTACCGGTGGCTTGGGGGAGGGCTGGTTCTCGTTTGTCCGGCCAATCGGGGTGCTGTACGGTGTCCACACCGGAGTGAGTTACTGCCGTTGCTGCTTTGTGGCTCGCTCCTTGCCTGCTTCCCACGCAGGCAGATCCCCGGAAACCCGGGGATCTTCCTGCCTCAACTCACGCAGGCAGTGCTGTCACACCGTGGGCGCGATGTTCTGGTTCAACCGGAAGAGATTGGTGGGGTCGTATTCGTTCTTCAGTTCCACGAGCCGCCGGTATGTATCCGCCGGGTACGACGCCCGGACGAGCGTCGTATTCGCTTCCCCTGTGAAATTCACGTAGGCCGCCACGTCCGGACCGAGCGCGGACGTCACGCCTCGGGCCCATTCGACGACATCCGCGAAGCCTTCCGCCGTCGGCGTGCGCGCAATAACATTGACGATGAATTCTTGGTCGCGGAGTGCGAAGGCCGTTGCTTCGGCAGGAACCCGGCCGACCGCGCCGCCTAGGTGGTGCACGTGAATTTCCGTCATGGCGTTGGGCGATGCTGCAAACGAGTCCAGCAGCACGCGCACGGACGCGTCGTCGGCGGCGCGCAGAAATGCCGAGCGGAAATAGTTGTGCACGCCCCGCGGGTACAGCGGATCGAGCGCCTGCTGCCACCCCGCGTACGGGTTGGCCGCAAACACATCGGCGATGACCGTGCCCAATGACCGGAAGGGCGCGGTGGCGGCCTCGCCGGCATCGAGATCGCCGGACCAGCACCCTCCCACAGCGATGACGGGCTTGCCGTGCACTGATTCTGGCAGGAACGGGACCGGCGGCGCCGTGGTCATGTTGACCAGCGTGGTCAGCTCATCGGGGGCCGCCGCGCATGCCGCCCGATAGCCGCGCAACACCTGCTCTGCCTCTTCTGCGGGGTAGAAAACCAGGCCGGAAAGGACGATGGGCCCCACTTCGTGCAATTGATAGTCGAAGGACGTCACCACACCGAAATTGCCGCCGCCGCCGCGCAGTCCCCAAAACAAATCGGGGTGCTCGTCGGCACTGGCGTGAATAAACTGCCCGTCAGCGGTGACGACGTCGGCCCCGACCAGGTTGTCGCTTGCCAGCCCGTGCTTGCGCACGAGCCAGCCGATGCCGCCGCCGGTGGTGAAGCCGGCGATGCCGGTCGAGGACACCAGACCGCCGGTCACCGCAAGCCCGAATTGCTGGGTCTCTGCGTCCACGTCCCTCCAGGTACACCCTGCCTGTGCCGCCACCCGGCGGCGGGCAGGATCCACCTGGACCCCCTTCATCAGCGAAAGGTCCAGCACGATACCGTCGTCTACCGTGGAAAACCCGGGGATCGAATGGCCACCACCGCGAACCGACAACGGCAACCCCTCGCTGCGCGCGAAATCGACCGTGCGGATCACATCTGCCACACCTGCACAGCGTGCGATGAGCGTTGGACGGCGGTCGTGGGCCCCGTTCCAGATGCTGCGTTCGTGGTCGTAGTCGGCGTCCCCTGGCCGGACGACCGTGCCGCGCAGGCCGGCGGCGAACTCGGCTATGGTGGCCTCGCCGATGCGGGTCGGCCTAGTCTGCGTCGTTGTCACGATGCGTTCCTCCTGATTGCTGTTTGCTTGTCAGATCCATTTGTCAGATCCAGGAATAACGCTAGGGAACCGTCCTCAACGAGCACTCAACGTCGTCTCAACATCGTCATCGGAGTCCCGCCTACGCAGTGCGGCCAGCCGCCGACCGGCGATGAGGCATCTCGTTCGGTCGAAAATCGCCCCAGCCCTGTCAATTTCGCGGGCCGCCCGATGCGGGTCGCCGAGCTCGTTGGATAGCTCTGCCACCATCAACCGTTGCCAGCCAGCGTGTCGCCGCCATGGGGCGACCTTTTCCGCTGCCTGCCTGTACATTTCTCTCGCTGCCCGGACCTCCCCGGAGATCAGTTCGGCGGCACCGAGAATGGTCAGCGTGGCGCCCTTCCCCACCTGATCTCCCGCGGACTCGAACCCTGAAAGACAACGCCGAGCGTCTGTCAGGCCGCGGTCGATTTCACCGCCCATGGCGCGGAGCAGGGCGATATTAATCTCCGTCAGCAGCTCGCCGCGTCGGTCGCCCAGGCCGAGTCGAAGCTCCCGCGCCAAGGACAGGGCCTCATCGGCCGCGCTGTGGTCGCCACAGTCGCGCAGAATGCAGCCAAGTTGGTGAAGTGTTTGCGCCCTAGCCAGGTCATCTCCTAACTCGGCGAAATGTTCGGCTGCGTCCGTGATGACGGATAGCGCAGACTGCGTGTCTCTCGAAAGCCTGGCCGCGTAGCCGATCGCGGACAGCACGTAGCCTTTGGCCTGGATGACGCCAACCCGCCGGCCCAACAGCAGGGTCTCCTCGACGCAGGGGACCAACCGTCCGGCGATCGGGACCAGTTGCAGGCTGGGCGTGATCACCGGCAGGAAGGGTGGAGCGCTGGTCTCAGACTGTGCGAGTTCGCTCAGGCAGGTGTTTAGGTGACGGGTGGCGAGTGGTCCGTCCTCCCGGGACAACGCGCACTGGCCGAGCAGCCAACTGCTGGCAGCGCAATGTTCGGGTCTGCCACCCTCGACTGCCTCTGTGTGAACGTCGGCTGCCAGCTGTTCGGCCTCGTCCAAGTCGAAAGTGCTCCAGGCGAGCGAGGTCTCAATGAGCCGGGCCATCGCCACCTCGTCGGGGTTGCCGATCTCCCGCATAATTGCCAGGGCCTCCGCGCCGAACGCCCGATGTCGATCGCCCCGGCCCTGCCGGCTGTCCAGCCCGGTCAGGCCGATCAGAGCGGCCGCGCGAGGCCGGGTCGAGTCGGGAGCCACCGCCAAAGCACGCTCGACCCAACGTGCTCCCTCGACCGCATGACCGCGGACGAACCAGAACCGCCACAAGCTGGCGGCGAGCCGGAGCGCGGTCTCGGGCTCGCGGGCGCACGACCAGCGCAGCGCAGCGCGCAGGTTGTCGTGCTCGCGGTCGAGTAACTTCGGCTGTTCGATGACCACCCCCGTGGCCCGTTCCGGATTGTGGGATTCGGCGACGGCAAGGAAATAGGCGCAATGCGCGGCCGCCAGTTGAGCCGCCTCACCTGCATGATCGAGATTCTCTTGGCCAAACTGGCGGACTGTCTCCAATTGCCGGTATCGGGTCCCGGCGCCCCTCCTTTCGGTGATCACCAAAGACTTGTCCACCAGCTTGGCCAACAGGTCAAGCAGTTCGATCTGCTGGAGGGCCGCGTCGGCGCAGACTGCTACCACAGCGTCGAGGGTGAAACCACCCGCGAACACAGACAGCCGGCGCAGCAGAACCTGCTCCTGTTTGGTGAGCAGTTCGTGGCTCCATTCCAAGGTGCCACGCAGCGTCTGGTGCCGCGTGACGCCGCTGGTTCCCCCGCCGAGCATGGACAAAGCATCGCCCAATCTCTGGACGATCTCGGCGGGTTCGAGTACGGCCGTTCTGGCCGCGGCCAATTCCAGGGCCAGCGGCATCCCGTCGAGCCGTCGGCACAACTCTGTCACCCCCCGCGCGTTGTCGGCGTCGAGCGCGAAACCCGGCCGGACCTGCGCTGCCCGCTCAATGAATAGCCGGACAGAGGGCAGACGGCCCAGCACGGCCAGGTCGAGAGCGTCGGTCCGCAGGGGCGGGGGAAGGGGCAATGACGGCACCCGGTAGGTGTACTCCCCGTCGACATGGAGTGGCTCCCGGCTGGTAGCCAGCACCTTAACCCCAGGGGATCCGTCAAGTAGCGCGACGACGAGTTGCGCACAGGCCGCGAGCAGGTGTTCGCAGTTGTCCAGCACGAGGAGCAGCGAGCGTCGCCGCAGTTGGTCGACCAGCGCTTGCACGCGGCTTGGTGCCGCGCCGGAATCCAACCCGAGGACCTCGGCTACGGCATCGGCCACCAGCAGCGACTCCCCAACGGACGCGAGGTCGACGAACCAGACTCCGTCCACGTACTCGGGACGAACTGTCTTCGCAGCCTCCAATGCCAGTCGTGTCTTGCCGCTGCCGCCAGCCCCGGTGAGGGTGAGCAGGCGAGAATGGCCCATCAGCCGCTTGACGTCAGCGAGCTCACGCTCGCGCCCGATGAAGCTTGTCAACGGGGATGGCAGATAACCGATGGCATCGTCTTTGCCGGTCACGCCGGCGGGCTGGTGGAGGCGCTCCTCGGGCGGCGAGCCGGTCAACAACTCGCGAAACAGCCCCATCGTCCGGGTGTCCGGGTCGGTCCCGAACGCGTCCAGGAGTTCGTCGACCAGCCGCTCATATCGTGCCAATGCCTCCGACCGCCGGCCCATTCCAGCCAGCACCTCCATCTGCGCGCGCACGGCTCCCTCGTGGACGGGATCGGATTCGAGCGCATGGGTGAGGATGACCAGCGCTTCCTCCGGTGCGCGCTGCGCCACCGTGGACGCCAGTTTCACCAGTACCTCGCGATGGATTTCCCGGAGCTCATCGCGGCGTGTCGTCAGCCAATCCGCATCCGGCAGCTCCGGCAGAAGATCACCACTGTACATGTCGGCCGCATCGCGCAGGCTTGCCTCGACACCTGCAGCCAACGCTGCCACGGCCGAACGCTCAAACTGCAGAACATCGACGTCGACCGGGCCCATGTCATCCAGCACGACCACTTCACCGCGGATGGCGAGCAGCCCGTCGCTGCCGGCTCCAGCGCCAGCGAGCGCACGGCGAGCGACGTACAGGGTCTGATGCAGATTCCGTGCGGCGGTCACCGGCTCCATGTCAGGCCACAGGCGGTCCAGTACCTGCTCGCGACGGCCACGCTGACCACGCGCCAACGCCAGCATCGCCACCACGGCCTTTGCCTTCTGCAGCCGCCAGCGGCTGTTCTCGACGGCGTTCCCGTTGACGTACACGATGAACGAGCCGAGAAGCTGGATGCGCAACCCGCTTCGGGTAGGCTTCATGGTTCTTCAGTATCCGCTCGCCAACCGGCGTTGTCGAACAACGAAATTTCACACACGCTCGCTGCCTTGGCGCACTCTGTGAGCGGCCATCACTAGCAAGCAAACCACTTCCATGACGACACGGCCACGTGGTGACCTTCCGTGAACGCCCCGGCGCCACGAGCTTCCTGAGAACCCGCTCCTGAGGGGATGTCAGCTATCGGGGCGGCCATGCAGCTGCAGCGAGATTGGGCGGGCGGTCCGGCCTGCCGATCTGAGACTCAGTCCGCAAGGGAAGTTTGTCGCCGTGAACCTCGAAGTGGCCCCCGGGCTTGCTGATAGCGCACGTCGCGCACAGGCGTCTTCCCGCATCTCGTTCTTGGTCGGGGAGAGGTGGGCGGGCGTTTGTCTGGCCAAGGTTGGGTGGACATTGTCCACACCGATGTAACGTGATGCCGTAGAACACCGGTGGCCCTCCTGCCCTGGTCCAGGCAGAGCCGGAAAGATGAGGCGATGAACACTCCTCCGTACCTGCGCTGGGACGAATCGGGCCAGCAGCAGCTCCTCGCCCGGGCCGAAGCGCTGCTCCAGCGGCGCGGACGGTGCCTGCTCGGAATAGCAGGGGCGCCCGGTGCCGGAAAATCAACGATCGCCGAATGGCTGCTGAAGCACCTGCTCACCGGCCATCCCCGGCAGGTCGCCCTGGTCCCCATGGACGGGTATCACCTGGCGCAGTCGCTGCTCGAGTCCCGCGGGCTGGAACATCGCAAGGGCGCTCCGGACACCTTCGACGGTGCCGGGTACGTCGCGTTGCTCCGCCGGCTGCGCTCAGAAGCCTCGCGGGAGATCTTCGCACCGGTCTTCCGCCGCGACGTCAACGACGCGATCGCCGGGGCCATCGCCGTCCCGCCGGAAACACGCCTGATTATCACCGAGGGAAACTATCTGCTTCTTGAAGAGGCCCCGTGGAACGAGGTCGCATCCCTCCTGGATGAAACCTGGTTCGTGGAACTCGAACAGGGCGAACGCCTGCGCCGGCTCACCGCCCGGCACCTGAAGTTCGACAACGACGCCGCCATCGCCGAATGGCGTGCAACCGGCAATGACGAACGCAATGCCCGCCTGGTAGCAGCAGGAAGCCAGCGGAGCACACTGGTGATCGAGCACACACCGGAGACCGTCTCGGCGCCCGGCCGCGAGTAAGCGGCTGGAAACCGAGCCGCCAGCTTCATAGTGCCTGGTCGGGACGGCGCCTACTTCGCCAGGGGCGGTTAGATGAGCTTCGACGGGCTGACCAGGACGTAATCGGTCGCCCCGGTTTCGGTCAAGGCCAAAGCGTTGCTCGAGGAGCTGGTGTGCCGTGCCGGTCCCTGAGCGCCCTGAACAATAGTGTGGGGTTGCGGTGCGTGCCTCGGTGATCAGGTACCAGCTGGTCTAGAGGCGCTAGAGCCCTCTAGACGGACTTGCGCCGACCGCCCGCCAACCGGCCGGCGCCTCTTCCGGTCGATTCGGGCGCCCCTGACCTGTCAGGATTTCCACCCCTGAGGCGGGGCAACGGAGCGGGCCTACACTCGAATGCATTCATGATCAGTGAAAAGAGTGTAGGCCCCGTGCGTATGCGGCAAAAGGATGCCTGCTACCTGCCAGGGCGGCCAGGAACTGCAGTTGATTCCGGTCGCGAACGTCGGTCAGCGGCGCGGGCTATTCGTAGCGTAGGGAGTCGATCGGGTTTTGCCGCGCGGCCCGCCAGGCAGGGAGAGTTCCGGCGATGAACGCGATGGCCATCACCAGGAGGATTACTCCCGCGACGGGGCCGGGGGCGAAAGCGAGGATGTGGAGTCCGGCCAGATCGCTGAGGGGTCCTCGGGCGAGGGCGCCGCTGACCGCGGTGCCAAGTCCGATGGCGGCGGCCGAACCGATGGCGCTTCCCAGGAATCCGATGAACGCGGCCTCGGTGCTGAACAGCGCGAAGACGGATCCGCTGCCCATGCCCATGGCTTTCATGAGCCCGATTTCCCGGGTGCGTTCCTGCACGGACATCAGCAGGGTATTCACGATCCCGAAGCCCGCGGCGACCAAGGCGATGATGGCGAACGCATCCAGGACGCCGATGATCCCATTGATGACGGTCTTTACGGTGCCGATCCGGTCATCGAGGGTCTGGGCGGTGTAACCGGCGGCAGCGAGCCTGGCCTTCATGTCGCTGACCTGTGCAGCCGAGGACGGGGCGAAGGTGGCCGTCACGTTCGCCCATGCAGTTTTTGTGGCCGCGGGGGCGCCGGTGCTCTGAGCGTCTGCGAGCGTGGTTGTGAGGGATTTGTTGATGAAGGCACCGCCGCCGCCAAGCAGGGCGCTCTGTTCAACACCGGTGATGCGGGCAGTGACCGGGTGCATGGTTCCGTTCGCGTCGGTGATGCCGATTGTGGCGTCCTGGCCGAGGGCCTGGTTGTTGTCCGCGAAGCCCAGCGGTGCTACGTAGCTGGCAGGGAGGATGAGTTGCGGTTCGGTGCCCGAGTCGTCAAGGGCTGTGCCTGCGGCGAGTTGGGGCTGTGCCCCGGCGAGGGGGCTGACGGAAAGCTGGTACTTGTCGTGGCCGTTCCATTGGATGTAGTCCGGGTTCAGCCGGGTGACCGGGCTGACGCCGGTGATGCCCGGGATGGCGCCGATCGTGGTCAGGTCGGACTGGCCCAGGGCCACCTGGGTGGAGCCGGGCCGGCCCCCCGCCGCGAGGGTCCGGACGCTGGCATCGTATTTTTTCGGCCCGGTGCCGGGATTGCCGCTGGTGTCGGCCTTGCTGACAGTGAAGGAGTTACTGGAGCCGACGGCGGCGATCTGACTGTCTATGTAGTTCGAGATGCCGGTGCCCAGGCCGTTCGTGATGGTCAGCGTGAAGGCGCCGACGAAGATGGCAAGGATGGTCAGCGACGTGCGCAGTTTGCTCCGGAAGCTGTTCGTCATGGCGGTCTTCAGGATTTCGAGCGGTTTCATGCCGCGTGCTCCTCGTCGGTAGTGATCAGCAGGCCGTCGCGAATGTAGAGGCGGCGGTTGAAGCGGGCGGCCAGGTCGTGGTCGTGGGTGACCGTGATCAGGGTGATGCCGTGGTTGGTGTTGAGGTCGAACAGGATGTCCTCGACGATGCGCCCGGTGGCGGTGTCCAGGTTTCCGGTGGGTTCGTCGGCAAAGAGGACCTGAGGGTTGTTGACCAGGGCCCGGGCGATCACGACGCGTTGTTTCTGGCCGCCAGAGAGGTTGCCGGCCTTGTTGCGGGCCTTGTCGGCCAGTTCGAGCTGTTCCAGGACGGCCATTCCGCGGGCCCGCCGTTCGCGGGCGCCGACACCGGCGATCTTCAGCGGCAGCACCACGTTCTCCAGCACGCTGGCGGCGGAGTTGAGGAAGAACTGTTGGAACACGAAGCCGAACATCGAATTCCGCAGTGCATTAAGCTTGCGCCCGTTCAGGGTTTTCGCGTCGGTCCCGTCGACGTGGATCTCGCCGCCGCCGGGAGTATCCAGTAGCGCGAGAAGGTGCATCAGGGTCGATTTACCCGAGCCGCTCTTGCCTACTATCGCCACGGAATCGCCGCGGGCGATCTCCATGGTGACGCCTTTGAGGGCATCGAAGCGGTCAGGGCCTCGACCGTAGGTCTTGGTCAGGTCATGGGCGGACAGGATTGGCACAGACATGGGGTTCCAATCAGGAGTCGGAATATTAAGAGGTCACGGACGCGGGCAGGGCGAAGTCGGGTTGGCGAGTGCCCCGGAGGGTGTTGTCAGAATCCGGGCGGCAGCAGCCCGGTGGAGATCCGCGCAGCGGCGTCGAGGATGTCCTCTTCGCCGGCATCGAGATCTCGGGCCGCCATGCCCGTCATGTTAATGATGAGCAACGAAAAACGTACCCGGAGCTGGTCTTCGACGCTGGCGTCCGGCGGGGTCAGAATGGAGAACAGTTCACTGACGACGGCGGCCATCCCGCCAGGCTGTCCGGGTTCTCCCCGGATGTCGCGGACCAGGCGGTAGTTGGCGCCAAGGAAGCGGAACATCCGCAGTCCCTGGTTGTGCATGATGGCGGTCCAGCGGGCGAGCACCTCACGGCGCAGATCCGGGCCAGCATCCTGGGCCCGCGCCCATTCCACCAAGGTGGTGACCTCGGCCAGCATGGTCTCGATCAGCGCCCGGACAATAGCTTCCTTGCTGGTGAAGTGGTAATACAGGGCCGCCTTGGTGATCCCCAGCTGCTCAGAGATCTGCCGCATCGACGTCGACTCATACCCTTGGTCGGCGAACAGACGCAGCGCCACGGA
Source organism: Arthrobacter sp. 05L421 (assembly GCF_056397785.1). Taxonomy (NCBI): domain Bacteria; kingdom Bacillati; phylum Actinomycetota; class Actinomycetes; order Micrococcales; family Micrococcaceae; genus Arthrobacter; species Arthrobacter sp. 05L421. Next base: position 9,165 of record NZ_JBFTOC010000031.1, on the reverse strand, counting down.
CTGGATCTTCTCCCGTGTCCCGCCCGCACCTTCCGGCGCACCCACTGCTGGTTCACTCATCTGTCCGACCACTGCCTTACGTCTAGGAATACTGCCATCCGGACCGGGTTGATAACTGACCGGCCGGTAAGTGCCATACTAACCGTGCGGTAAGTACGCCGCAAAACAACCTCCGGAGGACATGCGGCATGGACGTTGAGACCCAGCTCGGGCGGCCCCGACTTTCGCCCCGACAGATCGTCACCGCCATGAGCGGGCTGATCATCGCGATGCTGAACAGCGTCCACATCAAGGACATCGGGGCCGCCACGGGCACCAGCACATTTGCCCGGAACATGGGCGGATCGCTGGGGATCTCGGTGCTCGGCTCGATCTATGCCAGCCGCCTGGCCGACACGATGGGTAGCCCTGGCGCCGGTGGACCGCACCGGAGCGGCCAGATCACCCCCGCCGCGCTGCACTCGTTGCCGGCCGAGATCCAGGACCTCTTCAAATATGCCGTCACCGACGGCATCCGGAACGCGTACCTCTGGGCGTCGATCATCGCCGCGGCCGGCTTCGTCCTGGCCTGGTTCATCAAACAGGTCCCGCTACGCGGATACGGCCCCACACCCGCCCAGAATGCCGAAGCAGTCGCCGAAGAACTCGCCGTCAAACCTCACCCCCGGCAGGCGACGCCCCGGTGAAAAGGAAGGCACCGCCCCCTTCCGCGGCCATGGCTGGGTACACCGGCGGGCACGGGCGCCGCGATCTTTGGGACGGTGCTCCTGCCCTGCACTTTCCGTCGAGCCTGTACCTCGGCCGTCTCCGCCAGGGCTTCATGGCCATCCGGGAGGCACCTACGTACGATGATCGAAGACCCGGAATCCGGTGCGGATGACCTCGCCGGTGGACGTGGTTGGCCGCGGAGGAGCATCGTCCATGCATATTGCTTTTATTTGCCTGCCGGCCGCAGGCCACGTGAATCCGACGCTGCCGGTCGTGGCCGAGCTTGTCCGGCGGGGCCACCGTGTCACATATGCAACCTCGGCGACGTACGCGGAGGCTGTCGAGTCCGCCGGCGCCAACTTCTTTAAGTGCGGGGAGGACCTGGCCGCGCAGTTTCCGCGGATCGGTCCGTCAGCTGAGGACGGCCACGCGGCACGTCCAGGGAAGGGAATGCGGGCCGGATCAGGCTCCGGGATGATGTCAGTCCTGCTGGCGCGGCTGCTCGAGGGGGCGAGGGAGGAATTCCCGGCCCTGCTGGCCCGGCTGGCCATGGACCTCCCGGACGTGGTGTGTTACGACGCCATGACCCTGGCAGGGAAGATGGCCGCGGTGAAGCTTGCCCTGCCCGACGTTGCGCTGCTGCCGAGCTATGCCTCCAACGAACATTTCTCGATGCGGGAGCTGATGCCCGCCGGTGCGCCGGCGGAAATGCTCGCGGCGTGGAAACAGGTCCGCCGGCAGATCGATGACTTCGCCGCCGAGCAGGGCTTGGCCCAATTCAACTTCTTGGAAGGGCCGCCCGCTTCGTTGAACATCTGCTTCATCCCACGGGAATTTCAGCCCGCAGGGGAGACCTTTGACGCCAGATTCGAGTTTGTGGGACCTAGCCTGGGTCAAAGAGCCCTCGAGGAGGCCTGGGAGCCTCGCACGAAGGACAGGCCACTGGTATTCATTTCGCTGGGCACCACACCGTTGAATGACCGCCCGGATTTTTTCCGGATGTGTCTGGAGGCATTTGCCGCCACGCAGTGGCAGGTGGCCATGGCCGTTGGCGACCGGATCAATGTCTCCGAGCTGGGGGAAATACCGGACAACGTCGAAGTCCGCGCGTTCTTTCCGCAGCTGGATGTCCTGAGCCATGCCGACGTGTTCCTCTCGCACACGGGGATGAATTCCACCATGGAGGCACTCTACTTCGGGGTGCCTTTGGTGGCCTTTCCCCTGCAGCCGGAACAGGAAGCCAATGCACGCCGCGTTGAGGACCTGGGACTGGGACGCCGACTCGTCGCGGAATCGCTCTCACCGGGCCTGATCCGCACGGTCGTTGCTGAAGTCAGTGACGACCAACATATACGGCGCAACCTGGAAACCATGAGCGAACGCGTCCGCGGGGCCGGGGGATCGACTGCAGCCGCAGACGCCATCGAAGCCTATCTGTCGGCCGTGGAACACGTGACATAGGTATATGAAGAATCTGCCGGGCGGCAGAACGGAGTCGTTAAGGCTTCGGGCGGCGTGGGGGCAGGTGTTTCCGAGCAGTGCCGCCACGGTCCGCTGACATCTTCTTTGCCGGTGAGGTCGCGGAATTTTTGATCACCCGCACCAACTAATCCCTGGGCCCTCGGAGGTGCAGGTAAGTTCACAAAAGAGACCTACACACTTACATTTAGGTAATTAGTTCAAGTAACAGACTGAGCCTGTTTGTTATGAGAGGCATTCATGTCCATTGCAATAACAGGCGCCACAGGGCGCTACGGCCGTAATGCGATCGACGCACTACTCCGCCGGGGAGTTCCCGCCGACCAGATCGTCGCCATTGGACGCAACAGCGAAAAGCTCGCCGGGCTCTCCGCCTTGGGGGTCGTGGCCCGCAGGGCTGATTATGGAGATCCGATGGCTCTTGACGCAGCCTTGGTGGGCGTCGACAAGGTACTTCTCGTCTCCGGCAACGAGGTTGGTGCCCGGCTGCAGCAGCACCGGAACGTTGTTGATGCTGCGGTCCGGGCGGGAGTCCATCTGATTGCGTACACGAGTGCGCCGAAAGCCGACACCAGCCCCCTGTTGGTGGCGCCGGACCACAAGGCTACCGAAGCCTATATCCGGGACTCCGGGCTGCCCTTCGTGTTCCTGCGTAATTCCTGGTACCTCGCGAACTACACCGACATGGCTGCCTCTTACGTGGACAGTGCTGTCGTCCCTGGCGCGGCCGGTGACGGCCGGGTCAGCGCCGCAACCCATGCAGACTACGCCGACGCCGCCGCGTCAGTACTTACAGGGGCCGGGCACGCAAATGCCGTGTACGAACTCGGCGGTGATGAGGCCTTCACCATGACGGAGTTCGCGCGGGCCCTGTCTGAGGCAAGCGGAAAGGACGTCGAGTATCAAGACATGCCCAAGGATGAATACGTTCGCTTGCTGCAGACATTTGGATTTCCGCGGGAGGTTGCGGAGGTCTTTGCGGACGGTGATCTGGGCGTAGCCAGGGGCGACCTTTATGTCGAAACCGGCGACTTGGGGCGGCTGATAGGGCGTCCGACGACCACCATGCAGGCTGCCGTCGCCGCGGCCCTTGGCGGCTGAGTACCAGTCAATAGTAGCAACCGCGCCAATCCAAGCCGGAACCCCTGGGAAAGGCTCGTCATGTCCTTGATGATGCTCTCGAGCATCGGGTAGGGCTGGGCGAACGGCTCCGGTTTGGTGACAACCGGTGCCCTGCCGGCTCGGACAGCCGCCACGGCTCCTCTCAGTCCTCGCCCTTCCTGTTCCTTCCGGTCACGCCGTGGTCACTGTCGCGATTGTCCAACCTTGGCGAGGCAGTTTTGCGGGCCGGGTATGCGCGATTCCAGGATTCCCGTATCTGTATCGGATTTTCTCGCAGACCCGGTGCGGGCGAATGGTGTCGCGGTGGGGGACCGGTCTACGGGATTAAAGACTCTCAGCCTGTTCTCAGCCCGAGGAGGGACATTAGAAACCGGGCGCGAAGAGCCGACGCGAGTCGGCCACGGACCCGCAGGCTCCGGCCGCACGCTTCCCTCAACCGGCGTGCGGCCGGCATCATGTGTAGCTATGCAACCCGGCCGGTACCCACCTCCAGGGTCCGACCTTGAATCAGAGCGACAGCTTCGTGATTTTCACCGAGGGCAGGCTCTGGACCACTCGCGTTTCGGGGCCTAGACAATACGGGCCGGTAACGCATCCGCGGTGCGTTGTTGCCGGCCCATGACGCATGGAACGACCGGGGGACCGGTCGGAATGCTTCCTTGCCCGTAGACGGGACCGCCGCCACCGATGAAAGAGTGGGTGATGTCGCGGTGGCCAACATAGGCAACCCATACGACTATCCCAGGGTCCTCGCGCAGGATCTCCAGCTGGACGTTGTCACTGGCCGGGGCGAGCCCGGCCAACGCCCAGGTGTGCAGTGGGCTGACGGCCATCGGTCGTGGCTGTACTGGATTCTGTACGGGAGCTGAGAGCGGGACGCGGTCGCGTTGGCGGTGATCAACTGTTGGACCATCCTTGAACCATGAACGCCGAGCCCAATGCGGGTCCTAAAACCTACCGGCGAAGACAGTGGGGGGTCCGCAAGCGCGCAACGGCGTCGGCCGTCGGTGTCGTTGCCCTGGCGCTGCTGATCGGCGGCGTCGCGCTGATAGCCTCGCTCCAAGGGTCGCTGATCGGCTCAACTGAGTCAGCCGCCCGGCAGGAGGCCCAGGAAGTCATCGTCCACCTGCGGGACCAGGATGTCGGGGATGCAGGCGGGTACGTTGCCGGCACGGTGCACGCGGGACAGATCGTTCAAATCCTGAACCCGGTCGGGGCGGTCGTGGCCGCGCAGGTGCCCGGTGCGGGTGAGAAGCCGCTGACGACCCTGCGACCGGCCCCGGACCAGATTCTGACGGAGGATGTCACCGGAGTAGAGGGCCTCCGCGACCCCGGCGAGTTTCTGATCGTAGCGACGGCTGTCCGGCTGAACGACGGGCCTTACACCGTGGTCGTTGCGTCCCGGGTACAGGTCCTGGCGGAGACGGTGGCTACCGTTTCCTGGTACCTGCTCGGCGCCGCGCCGCTGCTGCTGCTGGTGGTCGGTGTCTTGGTTTGGCAGCTGGTGGGCCGGTCCCTGCAGCAGGTCGAAAGGATTCGTGGGCAGGTCGCCAGCATCGACGGGGAACGGCTGAACGAAAGAGTCGACGTTCCGCAGACCAAGGACGAGATTCAGTCCCTGGCGCTGACGATGAACACCATGCTGGAACGGTTGCAGTCCTCGGACAGTGCTCAGCGCCGGTTCATTTCGGACGCCAGCCACGAACTCCGCGGCCCCGTGGCAACCCTGCGTGCCGGGGTGGAGGTCGCAGCCGCGGACCCGTCGGGGAAGTCCTGGCACGAAAGGAGGAACATCTTGTTCGAAGAAACCTCTCGTTTGCACTTGCTCGTTGAAGATCTTCTGGCCCTCGCCAAGGCCCATGACGGAGGTTTCCGGCTCAACGAGGAGGACGTTGACCTCGACGACGTCGTGGACCGCGAAACCCGCAGGCTCCGCAAGACAAGTGCTCACGTCATCACGGCGGACCTGACGCCCGTCCGGATCAGGGGAGACGCGCGCCGGGTGGGACAGGTTCTTCGGAACGTGCTGGACAACGCGGACCGGCACGCCGTCTCTCGGATCCACATCAGCCTGAACCCAGGTGAAGGCGGCGCCGGCGCAGTCATTACCGTGGACAACGACGGCGGCCCGGTGCCCGAGGCGGACCGGCAACGGGTCTTTGAGCGGTTTGTCCGGCTCGATGCCAGCGGGTCGCGGGAAGGTGGCGGAAGCGGGCTGGGGTTGGCCATTGCTGCCGGAATCATGTCAGCCCACCACGGCTCCATCCATGCCACCGAGAGCCCGCTGGGCCACTGCCGCTTCGCGATGGTGTTTCCCGGACCCAAAGAGGTGGGGCCCGGCGCTCCAACGTCCCGGCGGCCCCGGGGAGAGCCGTCCGGCGGCTCCGGGTCGACACTGAGCATGTAGCCCGTCCCCCGGACCGTGGTCAGCGTCTGGAGGCCGATGGCAACGTCAATCTTGCGTCAGAGGGCCGATGTAGACATCCACCACGTGTCCCCGCCCTCGAGAGCGGGGTCCCACCTGTTGTCGAGTATTTCCGGCGTCGTTGCGATTTTCCTGGAGCGCAGATTCTGGAAGTCCGGTCCTGAGGCCTGCGGGGCCGGGCCTGGTCCCGATCTGGATCTGGTCACGAATCTGCGGTCGTTCCTGGATTCGCCGGAGACGTACCTCTGGCATCTCTAATAGCGAAGGTGCGGACACTTCGGAAAATGACAGAACGCCGGCTGTGGATTATTGATTCGCGACCCCTCGGAATCCTTCGTTTCTGAGAGCGACAGCGGCGACGACCGACAGTGCTTGGTGTGCAAGGTCTTCTTCAGCGTCAGCGCGTCGTGGTCCGATGCACGCGTCTGCTGATTCGAAGTCCCAGGCGGCGACGGTGCGGGGGGATGCTCGCGGCCGGCACCGGACGGCTGATGAGGTACCCCTGCGCTGTTCGTCAGCCCTGCCTGCGCTGGATCTCCAGCCGGCCGGGACGTTCAACACCTTCGGCCGTGCTCACCAGACCGAGGCTGTTCAGGGCCGTGACGAGGGTGCCGACAATGCTTTCGGCGAACGGGTCGGTATCGATGTCCCGGATGAAAAACTTGTCGATCTTGACAGCCGTGAGGGGCAAATGCCGCAGCAGGGCAACGGACGAGTTCGCCATCCCGTAGTCGTCCAGTGCCACGCCGTGCCCGGCGTCGATGAGTCCCCGAAGTTGATCTCCGGCCGGAGGCCGGGAAGCATGAACCGGTCATATGGACTCTGGTTACGCACAGGAAGCCGGGCTAATATCCGGCTATCACTCCGTTTTGAAAAGGAGAATCCCTTGTCCGCAGAATCGATAAGGAACGTCGTTCCGGTGAGGCACGACCTGCCGACCGCTGCGGGCTGCGGCGTCCAGAACCCTCCGCTGCCGCTTGCCGGGGCCATCGGTCATGGGGCCGGGCGTCGCCTGAATGGTCGCGACGGTGGTTCAATCCTGCGGCCAATGCCTTGGGTTGCGGTCTGATGTCTACAGATCAAGTGCCCACAACACGGCGCCCTTCTGGCCCGGGACAGGGTAAGTCCACGTACTCCGTCGAGGCCGAGACACTGATCAACGCCCGAAGCTCCACTGTCTGGGACATCATCACTGATGCACGGAATTACACCGTCTGGGAATCCGGCATCACCCACATCCGGGGCGAATTGCGCAACGGGGGCACCATCAGAATCCGCACCCACACCGGAGGGAACCGCACTTTCCGGCTGCGCGTCCAGCAGATGCCCAGCGAGGTGATGACCTGGACCCGGGGACTGCCCCTGGGCTTGCTTACCGGGGTGCGTACCTTCACGCTTGAACCCCTGGGCGGCATGACGCACCTGCGCGTAAAGGAAGAGTTCACTGGCCCGCTTTGCGGGCTGCTGCTCTGGGAGTTCGTGTCCGACACACAGCAGGCTTTCATCGATTACGTTGACGCCGTCAGGAAACGTGCCGAAATCCTCGGCCGACACCTTCAAACCACGGGGTCATAAGCACCACCGAAGCGGCGGCACCGTCCAAGAGAGCCTTACGCCGCCTGAAAGTACTCCGAGCCATGCTCTGCGACGGCACCTCTAATGGCGGTCTGACGTTTCGACACCGGTTGTCGGCGGGATTGGTCGTTGCCATGCTCGTTTCAGCCGCCGCGCTGACGTTGCCGTCTTAGGAGGGGCGCTGGCGGAGCATCTTACGACGCCGACAGTTGCGGCAATTGTGACCACTTTGATTGTGAAGGCGTTGTGCTCGCTGTCCTATTCGGACTCCCTGCTCACTGCTTCGCGAAGCTAATCAATGATCGAGAATCTTTCCTCGCTGCTCAGATTCTCGCGTTCTGGTTCGCGTTTGAGAGTCTCTCTCTTCGCGTCGTCGATCTGCTTTTTCCCGGTTGGCGATCACCAGTTTCGGTTCTTCAGGGCCCGCGGACGACGGCGTGGGTGTAGTTTCCGTCCTGGAGGTCCGCTGGGCGATGGATCCGTCCGGCAGAGTGACGGTGGTCAGAACTCCCCTGGAGGGGACGTTCTTCGGGGCCGGCGTCAGGGTGACGTCCGGTTCGGCGTGGGCCGCCTTGTGTCAGGGCATGGAGCGCGGGCCCAGGTCCTCCAGCTTGTAGCCATCAGGGTACACCGAACTGCCGGATGTCCCCGAGGTGAAGGAAGGCCTGGTGGAAATCGGGCGGGCGCGAGTGATGATGGCGCGGATTTTCAGGAGCGCACGGAACACGCGGCGGAGCCAGGCCGGTGCGGGTTTCAGGCCGAGTGCCGGGACGATTTCCGGTTTGTCCATGAGCAGGGCAATGACCGCCGTGACTCTACTCTTCAGCGGTCCTGGCAGGCGGACCGCCAGGGCCGCGGCAGTAGCGTTGAGCAGTTCGGCGCCTTCCGGGCTGGCCGCAAGATTTCGGGACTCGTAGTCATCCATGAAAGCCGCCGCTTCGGCGAACGTCGCGGGTACCGGCTCCAGTCCCATCCGGGCGCCCAGCTCCGTGTAAAACTCCAGGGCGGCGTCCCGCTCCGTGTCCGTCAGTTCCCGCCAGCCGTGGGCGTCGATCCAGCGCAGTGGGATAACCAGCAAAGTCATTAGGGGGTACAGGAAGTCGTCCCCGCTTCCGGGTACGTTTTGATGGACCCGGCGGAGCAGATCCAGCATCTTTTGGCCGCGGTCGCTGTCGAAGCCGTTCACGATGAGTTCGTGAATGACGATGCCGGTGTCGTAGGAGCGCTTCATCGGCCGTGCTGCAGTCTCACCGCGGGAGGCCAGGGTCCTGGCGATGGAGGGGATTGCGAAGTTCCGGTAGTAGGCGATGAAGAAGCCAGCCCGAATTTCGGTCGCAAAGGTGTAGAGCACCATGTCCCGATAGAGCTGTGCGCTGTCAGTGGCCGGCGCGGCAGCGCCTTCTCGGCGTGAGCGATGGGTGAGCATGGAAAGTCTTTCTGCCGAGAACCTCAAGATGTCCGTTCCAGGTCAAGTTTATGTTCCACGGCGAGCAGGTAGGCGCGCTCATCGGGGGTGAGTGCGGAGGCCGCGCCCATGGCCAGGTCAAAGTCCCAGATCTCCACTGAGCCATCACGTGGCGAAAAAGTGATCGCGTCGCTGGACAACCAGACAGCAACGATGAGCCTTGGTCAATTTAGCGTGGAGTCGAAATTCATCAAGGTCTATTTGACGTGATTTGGCCCGGGGGAAGGACTCATGAACGTCGATGGCTTCTCTGCACTTTTCAAGTGCACCGCGCTGGCAGACGGCCGCCGCTCCTGCCCGTCATCATGAAGATGAAACAGGCCGAGAGGACCACGAGCGGAGCAGACGCGGAGAGGGCCCGGACGCGGCGCGGATCGTCACTGGCTTTGCA
>NZ_JBFTOC010000030.1:0-37549 GCF_056397785.1 Arthrobacter sp. 05L421 | reverse complement strand
CTAGATGTACTGAGCCATCAGGTTGGTGACACCCGGGTGATGGGTGTGGTTCCGATGCCGGTGTGGATTCGTTCAGTGTTGTAGTGCTGGAGCCAGGGCGCAAGTGCGGTTTGGCGGTGGGTGCTGCTGGTGAAGACCTGCCGGTAGGCCCATTCGGTCTGCAGGGTCCGGTTGAAGCGTTCGGCTTTGCCGTTGGTCCAGGGGCAGTGGGGCTTGATGAAGCGCTGAACGGCGCCGAGATCAGCGACTGCCTGGCGGAACGCTGTGGAGTTGCGGTAGGCGAAGGCGTTGTCGGTGATGACGCGTTCGATCCGTTGGATGCCGTAGCCGGCGAAGTAGCCCGCGGCGCGGGTGAGGAACCCGGCCGCTGTGGCACCCTTCTCATCGGGAAGGACCTCGGCGTAGCCGATGCGGGTGTGGTCATCGATGGCTACATGGACGTAGTCGTAACCGATCCCGCGTCCTTTGACCTGCTCCGAGCGGCCATGGGCCCGCCAGCCGCCGCCGTCGGGGATACGGCCGAGCTTCTTGACGTCCAGATGGACCAGTTCCCCAGGCCGTGCCCGCTCGTACCGCTTCGCCGTGGTCCGTGCGGCGCGGATCGGGGCACCCGTCAGCGGATCGCAGTCCGCCAGCCGCGGGACCCCGTGCCGGTGCAGGATCCGGGACACGGGCGGCCGGCGGCCACCCGGTCAACGATCAGGAGCCTTCCATGAACCGTCAACCGGGCATTAACGTGGGACACGAGGACCTCCGAGCGCAAAGTGTGTGAACTAGACAGCTCCACTTAGCCCGGAGGTCCTCCTCGTTTTCAAGCCATACATGTCAACAACGTCCCGGCGCAGTACATCTAGAACGGAAAACGCAGCATATGCTCTGACCATCTCCAGACCTGGGGGCCGGTAACAAAGCGCCCGTGGAAGGTGCCAAGGCCCACACACTCGGGTCCCGTCTCCGACGTCCAGCACTGGTAAGTGCCCGCATAGTCGACGTGTGGCCCTTTGTAGGCAAGGCTGAGATTACTGGTGACGACGACGACGCGCCGCCCGTCGGGAGCGAGCCGGCTGAGAGTCTCCTCCGGCGACGTGACACGGCGACCGCCGTCGCGTTCTTCCGCAATAAGGCGCGCACCGCGAAGCAGGGTCGCCAGCCCTTCAGGATCCGCGGCAGCGATGGCGGAAGAGAACCCGGCAAGGAGGTTCTCGAGGTGGTGCCGCGCCACGGCAAGGCGTGACTGGAACTCCATGTCCTGTTGGGCTGCTGCGAATACCCCGGCGAGGGCTTCAGCCCGTGGCGCACAGCTGACGGCTGTCATGTCAGCTGGCCGGAGCCCTGCGATCCGTAAGCAAACGCAAAAGGGTCCACACGGTGACGGCCACGACCAGGGCCATGGCCCCTGCGCCGAGTCCGGAATAGCCGACGGCGGTGAGAATCGGTCCTGCGAGGGCTCCGCAGCTTGCTCCGGTGAGGTTCATGAGGAGGTCTGAAACACCTTGCAGGGGACCCCGGTCGGCTACGGACACCGAATCGCCCACCAGGGCCGAACCGGAAACGATTGATGCCGACCATCCGAGGCCCAGGAGGATCAGGCTTGGAGTCACCATGGTGTGCGGGGCGAGCCAGGCGAGCACCAAGGAAGCCAGCAGCATTGCCTGCCCCGTCAGCAGCACCGGAATCCGGCCGAGGCGGTCTGAGAGCCATCCGAACAGCGGTGAAAGGCCAAACATCCCTGCAATATGGAGGCTGATGGTCATGCCGACGACGGCGAGGCTTGCCCCATGGTCGTGCAGATGCACCGGCGTCATTGACATCAGCGCCACCATGGTGCCGTGGCTGAGCGCCACAACCGTCACGGCGTAACGGGCGCCGGGTTTGCGGCGAAGGATCGAGAAACCGGAATCGGTTTTGGTGGGGGCACCGTCGTCTTCTGCCGCCGCGGCTCCCTCGACGGGAGGCTTGGCCCGGAGGCCCGCGTAAAAGACCAGGGCGGCAAGCAACTGGGCCGCCACGGTGAACGCGAAGGCGCCCGTCAGTGTCGGCAAGTGGAGCAGCCTGCCGACGATCTCTCCCGGTTCGAAAAGGTTGGGGCCCGAAACTGCGCCAATGGTGGTTGACCAGACGACGATGGAAAGGTCGCGGCCGCGGGTCTTTGGCGTTGACAGATCCGTGGCAGCGAATCGGGCCTGGAAGCTCACCGCGGTTCCCGCACCCAAGAAGATGAGTCCGATCAGCAACGCCGGGAAGGCTGACAAGGCCGCCGAGGCGATGGCGATGGCTGCTCCGAATCCGGAGGTCAGCGATCCGGCCGCGAGCGAGACGCCCCTTCCGCGTTTTACGGCCGCACGGGCCAGAGGGATGGCAAAGGCGGCGGCGCCGAGTGTGTTCATCGTGGCGGCCATTCCGGACCAGGCCGTGGAACCGGAAACCTGGACGGCAAGGAGGGAGCCCAGCGAGAGCGAGGCACCCATTCCGATTCCACCGAGGATCTGCCCTGCGATAAGGACGCCGATGGTGCGCCGTTGGTCTTCGTGCCGGCCCGGGGCGTCCGTTTCAGCCGCTACTTGAAGTGTGGCAGGAGTTTTCATATTTGCTGACTTTCTCCGGGAATCGGGCACGGCAACAGAAGGGAAGGTCCGCGAAACAAGCGGAGCTTCCCCGTTGCCGGACCTCAGCCCCAGGTGGTCTTGATGCTTTCGATGAAGGTTCTGAACTGCGACACCATCGAGAAGCTCCCTGGAGCGCAGAGCCATTGCTGCTGCATGCCGTCGAGGACGGCGATGGTGTTGTTGACGATTGCCTCCACGGGCGCGTCCTGTGTGACGTCCCCGTGGCTCTTCCCGTCTTCCAACGCTTCGCCGAGCCATTGGCGCAGGCTCGAGTAGTGGTCCAGGAGCCATCGGTGCGCAGGGTGTCCCGGTTCGGTGGCTTCGGCGGAGAGCCTGACGAAAAGGCCAACCCAGTCGGGCCTGGTGGAGTTCCTCGCAACCAGGGACACCAAGACGTCGAAGGCTGCCCAGCCCAGCGGGGCCAGCTCTCTGTCGAAAAGGAAGTCTGCGTCTTCCTTGGAACGGTGCTCGAGCACGGCTGCCAACAAGGCCGTTTTGGACGGAAAATGATGGAGCAGGCCGGATTGCGAGAGTCCGGTCTTCGCCGCGACATCGGCGATGGACGTTCCACCGTAGCCGCCCACTGCGAAGAGCTCAATCGCGGCCTGGATTGCCTTCAGCCTTGCGGTTTCGCCGTTGCGGCGGCGCCGGGGGCGCTCCCGCTCTATCCGGTATCCGGCTGGATACGACATGGTTTACTCCTTGCTTGTTCCGGCCGCCATGGCCTCGCGCTCTGTGGGAGCCAGTTCCAGTCTGACATCGCCGAGTCCACGCGCGACGACGATCCGGCCTCCGGTGATTTCGTCCCAGCGTTGGGCGGTACTGTTCCACAGCCGTTGTGCGCGGCAGTCGCAGCTGACGTCGATGCTTGCCTGTCCTCCGGGTTCCAGGTGAAGCTGTGCCCAGCCGACGAGCCGTGGAGGGATGGACGGGTCATCGGGGAAGCGGTAGACCTGCACTGTTTCTGTTCCTGCGCGGTCCCCGACGTTGCCGAGGGTCACGCGTACGGATGTCACGGTTTCCCGTTCCGTGGAGGTGATTTCGGCGCCCTTGTAGTCCCATTCGGTGTAGCCGAGGCCGTGTCCGAACCAGAACAAGGGTTGCTCGGCGGAGGTGCTCCATCCGCGATATCCCACCCGCGTTCCCTCAGAGTAGGGGAGTTTGCCGCCGCGCGGCGTTACTGACCATGCCGGGCCTTGGCCGTCCCGGGCTGGGAAGGTGGTCACCAGGCGTCCTGCAGGTTCGACGTCGCCGGTCAGTGCCGCGGCGATCGCGTCGCCGGCTTCCTGTCCGGGCAAGCCGGCAAACAGCACAGCGTCCACGTCCGCGATCCAGGGCATGAGAACGGGTGTGGCGGCGTTGAGCACGACGACGGTTTGCTTCGCCACGGCTGCGACTGCTGCCACGAGGGCGTCCTGGTCCCCGGGCAGGGCGAGGGTGTTCTTGTCCTGGCCTTCCGTTTCCTGTTCCTGGGTGTATCCGACGACCACGACGGCGATGTCGGCGTCTGCGGCTGCTGCGACGGCGTCCCGGATGGCGGCGGCGCTGTTTTTCAGCGCAGGTTCCACGACCAAGCCGATGAGGCGGTTCTCGTTCTCAGCGTCGGTGGTCGCGGTGATCCGCGCGCCCGGTTCGACGTCCAGTGGTGCAGCGTGGCTCTTGGGGCGGAAGAAGCCGCCTCCCGGGCCGTCGTGGAAGGGGGTCCGTACCGATTCGCGGTGGCCGGGGGCAGTTATGTCCCAATTGCCGGCCCCGCGGGTGCCGATCATCATCCGGGCGGACCTGTCGATTGTCAGCTCGGCTGAGAGTTCGATGGACGCCGCTCCGGAGGCCCAGCTTTCGCCACTGACTTCAAGCTCCGGGACTTCGAGATGGCGGGTCCCGAGCAGCTTGCCTTCCTTGTCGAAGATCCGTGCACGCGCACCGCGGGTCCCGGTTTCCGGGTCGCGGAGGAGTTCCGGGTTCGCTGCGAGCCATTGCGTGCGGGTCTGGACCCCATCGACGACGGTTACGCGGTCCTTGCCGAGGGCGCGCGCTATTCCCGTGGCGGCGCTGACGACGTGGGGCGGGCGCACGATGGCGGAGCCGCCGCCTTGGGCCACGGTATCGATCCCGTGGCGACCGATCACCACGACGCTTTCTGTGGAGTCCTTGCGGAGCGGAAGCGTGTTGTCGCGGTTGAGCAGGACGGCCATGCTGCGGGCGGCGAGTCGGCGCAGCTGTTCGCGGCGTTCCGGGCCGTCAGGGCGCGGCAGATCCGTTGTCCAGTTGCGCCCTCCATTGAAGGCCCCCACCCGTGATGCGAGCCTGAGGAGCCTGCGGAGGTGGTCATTGATGGTGTCCTCGGAGACGTCACCGCTTTGGACGGCGGCGACCAGGGACCGGCTCCAGGGAGTGTCCGGACCGGGCATGACGAGGTCGAGTCCGCCGTTGGCGCTTTCAACCGCGGTCTTGGCGGCGAGCCAATCGGAGATCACCAGACCGTCGAAACCCCATTCGTCCTTGAGGACCTTGTTCAGCAGTTCGTCGTGCTCGGTGGCCGTGGTTCCGTTGATCCGGTTGTAGGAGGCCATGATCGTCCAGGGCCGGGCGTCTTCCACCATGATCTGGAAAGGAAGAAGATACAGCTCCCGGAGGGCAGCTTCCGGAACCACGGAGTCCACGGTGGTGCGCTCGGTTTCGGCTTCGTTGGCCAGGAAGTGTTTTGGCGTCGCGGCGATCCCACGTTCCTGGAGGGACTGCACATAGGCCGCTCCGAGGTGGCCGGTCAGCAGAGGGTCTTCGCTGAAGCATTCAAACAGGCGCCCGCCCAGAGGGGTCCGGTGAAGGTTTACCGTGGGCCCCAGGACCACATGGGTTTCTTGGTCTTCTGCTTCGTCCGCAAGGATTTGCCCGACCTCGCGCATCACGTCCAGGTCCCAGCTTTGGGCGATGAGCGTTGCGTTGGGCAGGAGGCAAGAGACCCGTCCTCCGACCACCAGCGGCCCACGGACCCCTGAGGGGCCATCAGACATGACGATTTCCTCTAGGCCGATCGAGGGCTCGTCCCAAAGGCTGAACATCCTTGCGCCGGAGAGCAGCCGCACCTTCTCCGGGAGGCCCAAAGTGGCGATTGCCTGTTCGACGGCGTTGCCAAGGTCCTGGCCCATTGCCGCGGCCTCCTCGCGGTCCGTGCTTGTCTGGTGATGTTCACTCATCGGACCCTCTTTACGGGGAGGATGGTCAGTGCACCGAGCAGGGCGATTCCGGCCGCGACGGCGAGCATGAGTTTGTAGCTTCCGCCTCCCATTGTGAGCAGTGCGGCTGATACTGCCGGGGCAAGTGTTTGGGGACCGGCCATAGCGATGTTGAAGACGCCGAGGTCCTTCGCTGTGTCGTCTGGGTTGGGGAGGACATCGATGACGAGGGCGAGGTCAACGGCGATGTAGATGCCGAAGCCGATGCCGATGACCAGTTCCGCCCAATAGAACCCGCTTGTGGAGTCTGCCAGGCTCAGCATCCACGTGCCTATGCCGAAGATTATGGCTGAGATCCAGATGAAGACCTTTCGACGCCCGAGCCTGTCCGAGATCCATCCGGCGATTTGGCCTGCCGTAACGAGGGCGAGGGTGTAAATGAGGACACCGGTCGCCAAGGCACCTGCTGCGTCCTGTTTGGAAAGGCCCAGGTCCTGCTGCAGGTACAGGAGGCGGAACGTGACGAACATGAACAGTGCCAGGACGACGAGAAAGCGTGAGATCCAGGCAAAGGCGAAGTCCGGGTGCTTGACCGGGTTGACCCAGAAGGTCTTTAAGGCGGTGCGGAAGCCACCTTCGGATGCAGGTCGGCGTTCCATGGGCTGGTCCGGCAGCACGAATGCAAAGACGAGGACCAGGATCAGCCCGATGACGCCCGGAACCACGAAGAGAAGGAGCATGTTCTGCCCGAGAAGACTTGCCGAGTACGCCGCCCCCAGGCCGGCGGCTTGGGAGGCGATGCCGATCATGCCGCTGACTTTGCCGCGCTGCCACTGAGGTATTTGGTCTGCCAGGGAGGCCGTATGTGCAGCGACCGCAGCATTGCCAAGGGCCTGTGCGAAGAACCAGCCGATGCCTAGAACCACGACATTCGGTGCCATGGCAATCACGGTCAGGCTTACCAGGAGTCCCAGGGCTCCAGCGACCAGCCATGGGCGACGGCGGCCGAAACGCCCAATCGTTCGGTCGCTCAGCCGGCCAAAGACGGGATCGAAGAGTAGGGCGGCGAAGGCGCCCATGGAGATGACGAAACCGAGTGTAGGGGCAACTTCAGCTGGGGACACCAAGGACTGCACCTTGAGCGTCATCCCGGCCACGATTGGCACGGAAAGGGCCGTCATAAGTCCAAGCCGGGCGGCCACCATCGTGGCGATCACGTTTACTTTGGCTTTTTCTTTGGGGGCAGAGGTGGCGGGCGACTGCAACGTCGCTGCTGCAGCCGGATCAGACACAACCATGGGTCTCATCGCTTTCTGTGGGTTGGGAACGCCAGGCATCGGTGCCGGGTGTGATGAATACCACGGTAACATTAACAGACCGAGTACTCGGTCTGTTAACCAGATCTTTATTTAACTCCTTGGGCCCGGAGCCTTCTGAACGGAATGTCAGAAGGCTCCAGGCCCGGACTATCCGTGAAGCCGGACGGCTCTGCTCAGACGGTGAAGACGCCGGCCTGTGGCACCGTTGCGGTCTCTCCCGGCTTCAGGACCAGCAGCCTGTCACCGCTGCCGTCTGCTTCGAACACTCGCGCATCTGTGCCGAGGTCTGCCGGAAATGCGCCAAGGAATCGGTATGGACGGGAATGATCAGTGCCTCGGCAAGGATCTTCGAAACTTCGAGGGCTGCGTCATTTCCCATGGTGAGGTCGGCGCCGTCGGCCAGTTCCTTGAATCCTGCGCCGCCAGCACACAGGATGGCGACGTCAATGGGTCCGCAGTTCTCCTCGATTTCCGCCACCACATCAACGGATGCGTTGTCTCCGCTCACGTAGATCCTGGGGCAGTCCTCACTCGACAGGACAAACCCGGTTACCGGTCCACTCTGCTGCACTACTGCTTCAGGGCCGTGCGTGCCGGAACCGAGATTTCGTTACTGGGGCCATGTTCCATGTCGATCAGGAGCCAGGCGAAGCTGCAATAGGAAAGGACTTCGGCGACGGCTGTGGAATCGAGGGTCAGCCAGCACCCGAAAGTAGGGGTGTTGCTGAGGAGGCTGGACTTGATGAAGTTCGTAAGCAACGGAGAATCCTTCGCGGAGACGCAGAAGTATGGTCCGTAGCACCGCGTCAGGACCGGCTACCGGGTTTACTTGTTGGCTTCTGCTGCTTCGGGGGACGTAGGTTTCTGGCGGCGCAGTGGGCATGAGGGAAGCAGGAACCAGCACAGCGCGGCTGCCGAGGCGAGCGTACCGGCACCGATACCGACAGCGAGGTTGGCGGGAGCGGGAAGTTCCTGGACGAGCACGAAGACGCCCATGGCCAGTACGAAGAAGCCAAAGCCCTTGCGCAGGGCTGTCTCGGGGATGCGTCCTGCCAGACGTGCGCCAATGAGGGCACCGATGAGCGCCGCGGCGCTCACTGCGCCGGTGAGAGCCCAGTCCAGTTCCAGGGACGTTAAGTGCCCGGCGAATCCGGCTAGAGAATTCATTGAAATGACCAGCAGCGACGTACCGACCGCGGCGACCATTGGCAATCCGCCCAGCAGAACCAGCGCTGGGACGATCAGGAACCCTCCACCAGCACCCACCAAACCGGTCATGAGTCCCACGACGCCACCGGCCGACAAGGCCTTGGCCACTGGGAGTTCACCGGCGGCGCCTGCGCCCGGGCGTTCGCGGCGTCCCCTGATCATGGCCACCGACGTGGCGAGCATCATGGAGGCGAAGGCGATCATGAGCGCCGTGCCGGGAAGCAGATTTCCGACCAGACCCCCGCCAAAGGCCCCGACCATGCCCGCGGCACCGAAGAGCAGTCCGGAGCGCCATTTCACGCGCCGTTTGCGGGCATGCGTTGCTGCGCTGACGATTGAAGTCACTCCCACCACGAACAGGGACATGGTGATGGCTTCATTCGGCTCCAAGCCTGCAACATAGGTCAGGATCGGGACGCTGAGGATGGAACCGCCCCCGCCGAGTAGTCCGAGCGAGAGCCCAATCAGTACCGAAAGCAGAAGGGTCAGTACGAGGGTGAGGGCCATGGAGGAAACCTGCTTGCCGGGTCGATGGTGCGAGTATGTGGACAGGGGTGAAGTTGTCGGGGCGTTCTCGTTAGCTGACGGGCAGGCCGGCGCGCTGCCAGGCACTCGTGCCGCCGGCTATGGTGTCTGCGTTGAATCCGGCATCCGTGAGCGCGTCGGCGACGCGGGAGCTGCGGTTGCCGCTGCGGCAGACCACGAGGACGGGGCGGGCCGGATCGACTTCGCTCAGGCGAGCGTTCAGCTCTCCTATGGGGATGTGGATGGAGCCGGGGATCATGCCGTCGGCGACCTCGAAGTCTTCGCGGACATCGAGGATCTGCTCCCCGGCACGTCGCTGGTCGGCGTCGGTGATGGTGACTTCTGGCATGGTTGCTCCTTCGAGGTGGTGCTGAATGATGGCACTCCTGCCCGGACGAGGTTGCCCGTGCCAGGGTGCCAGGTTGGGGAGGGACTGGTGGTGGGGCTGGTCGGGGTGGGTGCTAGGACTTCTTGGCCAGAAGCTGGATGATGACCGATTCGCGGGTTGGCTCGTTGCCGGTCTTGTTCCATGGCATCGCTGACAGGGCCTTGCCCATGGCGCAGGTGTTCGTGGCCGCGGAGAAGGTCAGCCCGGCGCCGATGACGCCGGCGACGGTGCGCAGCTGCGGGGAGAGGAACTTGCCCCCGGCCAGCCCGGCCACTACGAGAGTGCCGGCGGCCATGCGCACCTGTCGTTCCAAGGCCCAGCGTTTAGACCCTGCGATGGTTTCTCCACCAGCCTGCTGGTATCCCGGCACGCCTCCAACGAGGACATGGGCCTCATTGAATCCGATTCCGGCCAGCTTTGAGTGGGCTTCGGCGGCGCGCACGCCGGACTGGCAGACTAATACCACCTTGGAGTCGATTTTGGAGGCGAGCTCCGCGGTGTGTTCTGCCAGCAGCGGGAGGGGAACGTTGTAGGAGCCCTTGATGTGCAGGCTTTCGAATTCGGCTGCGGAACGCACGTCGAGCACGATGACATTGGAGCCGGAAGCGATAAATTCCTTGAGCTCTCCGGGGCTGGTGGTCTGGGAATTCGTGTTCACGGTTGTGGTGACCTTTCTGCCGGGCGCGGCGCCCAGCCGGTCCCGCATCCGAAAGAGAGGACGCGGGACCGAAAATGTGAGGATGGGGTGTTCGGGGCGGAATGCTTAGGCGTCCTGCGCTTGGTTCCAGGCGCTCCATTCGACGTAGCTGCCGGTCAGTTCGACAACCCGGTATCCGGCGCGCCGCAGTGCGGAGGCGGCCACGGAGTTGCGAACCCCGGACTGGCAGTAGCTCACGATCACTCCGTTGGACGGGAGCTTGTCGGTGTGCCACAGCACCCGGCCGGCGTTGAGCTGTTCGGAGCCGGGGATGTGCCCTGCACGGTGTTCGCTCTTGTTGCGCACATCGAGAACCAGTGCCGCTTCGAACCCCGCCAGTTGGGCGGGTTCCAACGTTTCGGGAATGTAGGTCGGCAGTCCCTCGAAAGAGGTCACATAACCGGCGACGTTATCGATGCCCACTCGAACGAGATGGTCCCACATTTCGGTGGCCGTTTCGCTGCCGGGAGCCAACAACACCAGCGGGCGCTTGTCGGTTTCAGGGTCAATGGCCCAGCCGCCGTAGCTTGCCGCTTTGTTACCGGCTGGGATGTTCAGCGCCCCCACAACGGTGCCTGTGTGGACGTCGCTGTGGTGGCGTGTGTCGACTATGCCAATGTCATCGGCGGCGAAGGCGGCAGCGATGTCTGAGCCCGCCAACTCGACCAGCGGTGCGCGTTCGCCCATGATTGCCGGACCTTGGCGATTTTGGCGCTTCATACGGCCAAAGTAGGCGTGCGCGTCTGGTTGTCCATCGAGCAGCGCCTCAACGAACCCGGTCTCATCGTTGGCCGCAAGGTAGGGGCCCCACCAGGAAAAGCATCGTTCATAACCGACAGTTGAGGACGGAATGGCGCCCAGCGCCTTGCCGCAGGCGCTGCCTGCACCATGGCCGGGATAGACCTGGACGTAATCGGGCAGGGTCAGGAACTTTTCCTTGAGCGAGACAAACAAGTCACGTGCTCCAGCGAAACGCGTGTCGGTGCCGCCGGCGGCCTCGTCGAGCAGATCCGGGCGTCCCAGGTCCCCGGAGAAAACGAAGTCTCCGGAGAGTAGGAAGCCCGGTTCGTCGCTGAAAGCACCATCGGTGACGAGGAAGGAGAGGTGCTCCGGGGTGTGGCCCGGGGTGTGCAGGGCCTTGAGGCTGATGTTGCCAAGGGTGATGATGGAATGGTCGAAGAGGCGCTCGGCGTCGAATTCGTACTGCCAGTCCTGCCCGCCCTCGCCCGAGACGTAGACTGTCGCGCCGGTTGCGGCGGCCAGCTCGCGGGTGCCGGAAAGGTAGTCGGCATGGATGTGGGTTTCGGTGACGGCCGTGATCCTCATGCCGTTTTTCGCGGCAAGGTCCTGGTAAACCTGGATGTCGCGGCGGGCGTCCACCACGATGGCCTCGCCCTTGGCCTGGCAGCCAATGAAGTAGCTGGCCTGCGCAAGGTCCTCGTCATAGATCCGTTCGAGAAGCATGATCTCTCCTGTGGTTGCGTAATACTTCATAAATACCCCATGGGGTATATTGTTCAATACGAACAATAATACCCCAGGGGGTATTCGTCAAAAGTTTCATCGACCGGGCCCGGGGGTGCTCCCTACTCAGAAAAGTGGCGATCGGCGCCATTGCGGATGGTGCCGAACGCCGCGGGGCGTGGAGTGGCGGGGTTTAGCGACCAAAGAGGCGCGCGAAGAATCCGCCGCCCCTGCGGGGTTCCTTCGGGGCATTTGGATCGCAGAGGCAGCGTTCGCTGCGTGGCACATTGGCCATGACCTGCTTGACATGCTGCCCGCACCCGACCCAGGTGGCTTTCTGACATTTGCGACATTTGGTCACACGGCACATATGGCAACTCCTCGGTTCTCGGGGCAGTGAGGGCTCATTCGCCCCTCCGTTTTCGACTATGACACATACCCCTAGGGGTATTTATGGTCGCCGCTCCTGAACCACCAAGGAAACCCCTGGGGGTATACAATTGATGAAACCGACACCCGAGAGGGACTCACCATGGAACTTGAAGCGGACACCATGAAACCCGCCGTCAACAGGCTCAAGCGAGCCCAGGGCCAACTGAACGCGGTGATTCGCATGCTGGAGGAAGGCGGCGACTGCCGCGCGGTGGTCACCCAGCTTTCCGCCGCCTCCAAGGCCATTGACCGTGCCGGGTTCTCCATTATCGCCACAGGGCTCGAACAGTGCTTGAAAAGTGAGGACCCCACGGCCGACCTTGCCGACATGGAAAAGCTCTTCCTCTCACTTGCCTAGCCTCGGCTATCCAGCAGTCGCTTTCCCCGGACGCCAACCGCCGAACACCGGCAGGTTGGCAGCACCAACGCGCGAATCAGGCAGTGCGGCGATTCCACAACCGCCAAGGAAGTACTCCATGGCCGCCAAGCGGACCGTAACAACCAACACCGCTATCCACTAATTAGTAACCGCGCCCTGAGCGGCAACACCGAATGAACTTGCTTCATCCATCGGCCCAAAATGCAACAATAGAGGCTACAAAAAGGCCACTGAGAGCTGTGAAAAGCAGGCCATGTATCGTTGCAATTCACACCCCAGGACATCGCCCTCGCGTGCGTCATTGAGCACCCGGCGGATGGCAAGGATATTGCCTTTGCGGGTGTTGATCGGCAGGACTATACCGACCATTTTTAGCCCGGGGTCACCGAGTGAAGGGCCGAGCGCATGATGCCCAGGCGCCTCCGGGCATCACCGTCCGGAACGAAGAGGAACTGGACCAGTTACGCCGATGAATCGTCACGAGATAAGGCGAAAGGATGATGTTCAGGCAGGCCCTTGTCCACGGAAGCCGCCGAGCCTTCCGCCGTGGAAGACCATGGGCTCTCCTCCGAAAGCACTCATCCCGACGACGTCGGCGATGATCGGTAGGTGGTCTCCGCCGCCGAGTTCGCGGTTGATGGTGCAATGGATCCATCCCAGCGCTCCGTCAACCTGCGGGGTGCGCTGGGACGAAAGGCTCCAGTCGATCCGGTAAATTTGTCATCCTGCTTCCGGGACAAGGCTTCTGAAACATCTTTTTGCCCTTCCGCCAGCAGGCTGATGGTGAATTTCCCGGTACGGGAGATTTTTGGCCAACTCGACGAAGTTCGGTCAACGCTGAACGTGATGAGGGCAGGTTCGAGTGGAAGCGAGGCCAATGTTCCGACAATTAGTCCATGGGGTGTTCGTGTCTCTGCATCGAGGGAGGAGACGGCTGCGACGCCGGTGGGATGGTGTCGCATGACTTCGCGGTAGCGGTCGGGTTCGATCGCTTCGGCGCCGCTACTTCCCTTGGTCAGCAGGGTCATTGAACTTCTCCTTCAGTTGGTTGTCGCGGATATCGTTTCGCGAGGCATGGAACGCCAAGGAGCTTCATCGGCAACGCAGCAGCGCATGGAGCGCTGCTGCGTTATAGGACACAGGAAACGCAATTTTCCACCTCGGTCCCTTCGAGGGCCATTTGGCGCAGGCGGATGTAGTAGATGGTCTTGATGCCCTTCTTCCAGGCATAGATCTGGGCCTTGTTGATGTCACGTGTGGTGGCGGTGTCCTTGAAGAACAGTGTCAGGGACAGTCCTTGGTCCACGTGCTGCGTGGCGGCAGCATAGGTGTCGATGACCTTTTCGTAACCGATCTCGTACGCATCCTGGTAGAACTCCAGGTTGTCGTTGTCCAGATACGGGGCCGGGTAGTACACGCGGCCCAGCTTGCCTTCCTTGCGGATCTCGATCTTTGCCGCCACCGGGTGGATCGAGGAGGTCGAGTTGTTGATGTAGGAAATGGAACCGGTCGGCGGAACGGCCTGCAGGTTCTGGTTGTAGATGCCGTGCGCCATGACGGAAGCCTTCAGCGCACACCAGTCATCCTGCGTCGGGATCTCGATCCCGGCGAACAGCTCGCGCACACGTTCGGTGGACGGAACCCATTCGCCGTCGGTGTACTTGTCAAAGAACTCACCCGAGGCGTACTTCGAGTCGGCGAAGCCGTCGAAGGTTTGGTTCTTCTCGATGGCCAGCAGGTTTGAGGCGCGCAGCGTGTGGAACGCCACGGTATAGAAATAGATGTTGGTGAAGTCCAAGCCTTCTTCGGAACCGTAGTGGACGCGCTCACGGGCCAGGTAGCCGTGCAGGTTCATCTGGCCAAGGCCGATGGCGTGGCTGGTGGCGTTGCCTTGGGCAATCGACGGGACCGAGTTGCTATATGACATGTCTGAGACGGAAGTCAGCGCGCGGATCGCAGTCTCGATCGAAGCCCCGAGATCCTTGCCGTCCATTGCCTTGGCGATATTCATCGAACCGAGGTTGCAGGAGATGTCCTTGCCCACGGTGTCGTAGCTCAGGTCCTCGTTGTACTCCGACGGGGTCGAGACCTGGAGGATCTCCGAGCATAGGTTGCTCATCGAGATCTTGCCCTTGATCGGGTTGGCCCGGTTCACGGTGTCCTCGAACATGATGTACGGATATCCGGATTCGAACTGGATCTCGGCGAGGGTCTGGAAGAAATCGCGCGCGTTGATCTTGGTCTTCCTGATGCGCGCATCATCGACCATCTCGTAATACTTTTCGGTAACGTAAATGTCGCTGAACGGCACGCCATAGACCTTGTCGACGTCGTACGGGGAGAACAGGTACATGTCCTCATCGCGCTTGGCCAGCTCAAAGGTAATGTCGGGGATGACAACACCGAGCGAGAGTGTCTTGATGCGGATCTTCTCATCCGCGTTTTCGCGCTTGGTGTCAAGGAAACGCAGGATGTCGGGGTGATGGGCGTGCAGGTACACGGCACCTGCGCCCTGGCGGGCACCGAGCTGGTTCGCGTAGGAGAAGCTGTCCTCCAGAAGCTTCATCACGGGGATGACACCGGAGGACTGATTCTCGATCCGTTTAATCGGGGCACCCACTTCGCGGATATTGGTCAGAGAAAGTCCGACACCGCCGCCGCGCTTCGAGAGCTGCAGTGAAGAATTGATGCCACGGGCGATCGACTCCATATTGTCTTCAAAACGCAGCAGGAAGCAGGAGACCAGATCGCCGCGCTGAGCCTTACCGGCATTCAGGAACGTCGGGGTCGCCGGCTGAAAGCGTCCCTGGATGATCTCGCTGACCAGGGAAACGGCCATCGTTTCGTTCCCGCGGGCCAGGTGCAGGGCAACCATGCACACCCGGTCCTCGAAACCCTCCAGGTAACGATTGCCGTCAAGAGTCTTCAACGTGTAAGCAGTGTAGAACTTGAAGGCACCCAGGAACGTCTCAAAGCGGAACTTCTTCGCGTAGGCCCCGCGGTACAGCTCGCGGATAAAGTCCATCGAGTACTGATCCAGCGTTTCCCTCTCGTAGTACCCGTGCGCGACCAGGTACTCGAGCTTCTCGTCCAGACTGCTGAAGTGCTTCGTGTTGTTGTTCACGTGCTCCAAGAAATACTGTCGTGCCGCGGCACGATCAGCATCGAATTGGATGCGCCCGTCCGCCCCGTAAAGGTTCAACATGGCATTGAGCTCGTGATAGCCCAGTCTCTGCAGCGCTGCCGGCAGATCCCGGGCCGCGGCAGAGTCGCCGGAGAAGCCGTGCACTGGGGGTTCGCCGTCCTTGTACGGAGGCTTGATTGCTAGTTCCAAAGTTCTTCCCATCCCTCTTTTCTTCAACACCAATTCCGGCGATTCCCGCGCTGTCTTAGTTGGTGGGCATGCCGTAGTGGTCTGCGATCAGTTCCACCGTGCGTGCCTGGGCGCGGCGCGAATATCCCTGAACAACCAACATGACCTCGTCGACACCAGTTTGGGAATGAAGCCTCTCCAAGCCCGCTGCCACGTCGGCGGCGGTTCCATGAAGTGCCCGATCGGTGTATTCCTCAATCACCTGCCGCTCCTGGAAGGTGCCCTGGAAGGCTTCCACTTCCTCGGGAGGAAGCAAGGCGAAGGAGTTGCGCTGGAACATTCTCAACATGGCCATGGCGGTGGAAGCCGACTGGCGCCGCGCCTCGGTGGGATCCTCATCAGCAATCGCCCCAATGCTGACCAGGCTGTATGGCTCCGCGAGATACTGCGACGGGCGGAAGTTCTCGCGGTAGATCCGCATGGCAGTCAGGACGTCGGCGCTGCCAAACTGCAACGCGAAGGCGTACGGTCGACCGAGTCGGGCGGCGACCTGCGCGGAGTAGGGCGATGACCCCAGAATCCAGATATCGGCGCTGGTCTCCGATCGAGAGACCCGGTTCTGCTCGGCCTGCCACGGCCCCGGCACTGCCGACACATCCTTGTAGGGGTGATCTTGCGGGAAGTCGTTTTCCAGGAATCCCAGCAGTTCTGCGACTTGCTCGGGAAACGCTTCGTTCGCCGTGTGGTTGCGGCGCAGGGCCGCGGCGGTTGCTCCATCGGTGCCCGGAGCGCGTCCCAGACCGAGATCGATGCGTCCCGGGGCCAGCGCGTCGAGCATGCCCATTTGCTCGGCCACCACCAGAGGCACATGGTTAGGCAGCATGATCCCGCCGGCACCGAGCCTGATGCGCTCGGTCTCGCCGGTGAGCCGAGCCACCATGAGCTGCGGGGAAGGGATCGCAGCACCGGGCATGGCATGGTGTTCGGACATCCAGAATCGCTGGAACCCACGCCGATCGGCCAGCTGCGCGAGTGTGATCATCTCTTCGAAGGTTTCCTCAACCGAGTGGCCAACCCCAGTGAATGCATTGTCGAGTACCGACAGAACGAAGGGGGCTGTGCCAGAAACGCTTGACTTGATCATGAATTTCCTCACTTATAACGGAATAATGTTGATTTTGACGTGATAATCAACTGTAAAGGCTTATCACGCCAAAGTGCAACTGATACCGTGAGTACTATGACTCAGGTCCCACTACCTCCCGCCCCCGGCACTGCCGACCATCCATGCCTGGCGTTGGCCAACAGCGTCGTCACGCTCCCGGGCGGACATCGGGTCGATGAGCTCAACAACCCGGAAAACGCCACCGCATGGCTCGTTATGCACGAGCTCGCGCCCGCGGACACTGGGCTGCTGGCCTACTGCCAGCTTCAGCTCACGGACCTGAGAGAGAACCTCCGGCGAATTCTGGAGTCGCGCAGCGAAGGCGTCGCACCCGACCTTGGGACACTGGAAGGGATTAATCGGGCTCTGACGGCGGTGCCCAACGCTGCGTTGCTGCAATACGACCCCAACGAAGGGCTGCTCCGGGTTCCGAGCCATCCAATAACCCAGCTCGTCGATCACGCCATGGCGCACATCGCCGAGGATGCTGCCGCGTTGTTGACCGGTGCGGATGCCCATCGCATCGCGCGCTGCGCATCCGCACCGTGTGATCGGTTCATGGTTCGAACACATGCAAGGAGGCAGTGGTGCTCTGAACGCTGCGGCGCCAGACAGCGGGCCAACCGGGCCTATGCCCGGAAAACGGACAAGTCTCCCACCGAATGACCGGAGCCATTCCAGATTGATTCCGGGGCAGGCCTTGGCAGAAACCGGAGCCTAGCGGCTGGTGAAGCGGACCCGGTACGAGGTCGGCGTCGTGGCATAGGCCGCGATAAAGTTCTGGCGAAAGGTCACCCGGCTGCCAAAACCGCAGGACTCCGCAATGCGGGTAATACTCCAGCTTTGTGCTCTCCAGTAGTTGGCGTGCGTCGTCAAGCCTCCGCCCAAGCACCCAGCGCGCCGGGGAGAGCCCCGTGACTTCCTTGAACCTGCGCGTGAAATTTCGTTTGCTCATGGTGGCGTGCGCCGCCATCGCCTCAACCTCAAGGTCCTGGTCCAGGTTCGCCAGCGCCCACTGAATGGTCCGACCCAGCGGCCCGTCCAGATCGGGATCCTGCAACGGTCGGGCTATGTATTGGGCCGCGGGAATGTCGCCGAGCCGAGACTCCGCGATCAGGCTAGCGCACATACGTCGGGTCACCCGCATCAATTCAATGTATCGATTTTCGCGTTGGTACCTTCACTGCCCTTGGGCAGCATCGTAACCCTGTTTGATGACCTGGGTGATGGGTCCACGAGCGCTGGTGTTGCACTCCTTCTCCCCCTCCCATTTGCGGACCTTCTGAGTCTCCTCACGACTCAACGACAGGCCCGGTTGGCCCTGGGACCGGCCGGCCACGCAGTCGCCGGCCCTCGGCGGCGTACCGTTCCAACGTTCCGCGCACCTCAGCGGCGTTGCCAGCCGCGAGATCGATTTCGTAGTCGGTGCCCTCTATGAAGAACCGAACGATTTCCTGCGCATCCCCGGAAAGGTCATCGACCAACTGGACACGGATTTTTCGGGACGACAGGAGCCCTTCGCTCATGGTTCATGCTGCCGTCTCCCCCACGCCAACGCTAGCTTTACCCCCAACACTATTTCACCTCCAGCACCACCGAGACTGCAGACCAAACGCCAGATACTCAGCGGGTTCCCGGGCCGTAAGTGTCCGGCTGCCCCCTAGATCCTCTCGGCAGGGTGTCAAAAATGCCACGCCAGACCGCAACCTGTCTTGACTGGGGACAACCGCCTGACGTCCGGGCGAGGTATGCCCCAAGCGGACGGTACGGGAGTCGGCCATCAAACTTCCTTTCGAATTTACGTCCCAGTAGGGAACCGCAGCCCACCCTGGACTCCATCACCCCGGAAGTCACGAACTCCGGAAGTCTGTATGTACGTGAGTCACGGAGTCAGTGATTGCCACATCCACGCGCCCACCACACATCCCCGGCGGCCTAATACCGAGCCACGTGAGTCTGTCACTCTGTCAGATCCGGACTCACGGAACCGACAGACTCCGTACAAGCCGCGCCGGCAAACCCAGAACCGTCACCCGCCAGGAACACCCGCCCGGCAACCCGGCGAATCTGTTAGGCCGTGAGTCTGTTAGTCCGGGAGTCTGTAGACCCGCGGATCGCTCAACAGAGTCCCAGCAGCGAACCGCAGCCCACCCTGGACTCCATCACATCGGAACCCCGGAAGTCACGAACTCCGGAAGTCTGTATGTACGTGAGTCACGGAGTCAGTGATTGCCACATTCACGCGCCCACCASACAKCCCCGGCGGCCTAATACCGAACCACGTGAGTCTGTCACTCTGTCAGATCCGGACTCACGGAACCGACAGACTCCGTACAAGCCGCGCCGGCAAACCCAGAACCGTCACCCGCCAGGAACACCCGCCCGGCAACCCGGCGAATCTGTTAGGCCGTGAGTCTGTTAGTCCGTGAGTCTGTAGACCCGCGGATCGCTCAACAGAGTCCCAGCAGCGAACCGCAGCCCACCCTGGACTCCATCACATCGGAACCCCGGAAGTCACGAACTCCGGAAGTCTGTAGGTGTCAGCCACTTTAATCGACGCCGTGCCCAGTGCTGGCAGGGCGTGGCTGAAAGAGCTCGGTGGTCTCGAAATCAAGGGGGCGGATAGCTGTCGGGGGTGATTGATTGGCCTTGAACTGAATCGCGGGGGAGTGGACTCTTTAGCTGACCCGGACTCCTGGGGAGTCACAGAGTCACAGAGTCACAGAGTCACAGAGTCACAGAGCAACAAAGTCACTGACTCTGTGCGTCTACGGCGTTTCTTCCGACTAAAGGGGAGTGTGGCTGGTAATTTTGCCGTAGCGCTTGCCGGCGACTTGGATATAGATGTTCTCTGCCTTGGATCGAGCTGACCCATCTTCTCGGGTTGCGAAGCTTGGATGAGGTCCCAATCCGCCGTCGGTCCGAGTGCCATAGAAACCAAAATTAAGGAAGCACTCATGAGGGTCGTAGCTGTCGTCAACCAAAAAGGCGGCGCCGGGAAAACCACCACAGTGATGAATCTTGCCGCCGTTGCCGCCCAGAGCTCGAAAGTGCTTGTCGTCGACGCTGACCCGCAAGGGTCTGTAACGATGTGGGCGACCAACGCAGAGGAACTCCCTGAAAAGGAACAGCTGCAGTTCGACGTCGCGACTGAGACAGATCCGGAAGCGCTCACACAAATGCGCGGTCTCGACTACGACACGGTCTTCGTCGATACCCCCGGTAACTTGGAAAACATTCAGGTGCTCAAGGCCATCGTTAGCCAGTCGGACTTCATTGTGATGCCTACAGAAGCAACGCCTTTGGCCCTTCTGCCTCTCGTCTACACGTTCGAGAAGATAGTCCAGCCCTTCGGTCTGGACTACAGGGTTGTGATCACAAAAGCCGATTCGCGTTCCCCGCAGGATGCGCTGGATGCACAGGAGATGTTGCGAGAGCAGGGGATCCACGTATGCAATTCGTTTGTTCGAGCGTATAAGGCACACGAGCGGGCACCTATGTACGGAACGGTGGTTACTTCTTACGAGAAGACCCGCAACTCCGAGAAAGCAACTATGGATTACAAAGACGTCGCCTTGGAACTGTTTAGTCTCTGGGCGAAGACCAGGAAGGGCTGACCTCGATGGCGCTCAAAGGTGGATTCAAGAACTTTGCCAACCAGACCCGGGAGATCAAAGAAGCCCCTCCCATTGACCTAGATGGAGATGTGCCCGTCCTGCACATTGTCCATGAGGCCGCAGCATTGCATGATGGCTCAAAATCGCACTCGACAGTACAAGTTGCCACGCCTGCGCCGGCTCCTGAGCCTGGACGAACCGAGACAAATGGGGGAGTGGAGTCCGAGGTCGCGCCCCGACTCGAGAATGCCCTTTTGAAGCCCTCTTCGACCCAAGAGCTACAAGAGGTTAAGGGGCCCGTTGTTTCGAGCCATACCCACTACACAGATCTGGTCCGTAAGGAATTGCGGCTGCACGCAGACCAGGCGGATGAGCTGACGGTACTCGCTTCGAAGGTTCAACGTGCCCGCAGGGAAAAGGGGGAGCGGATCACCGACAACACCTTGATCCGCGTTGCCGTGGACCTGCTGCTGGAGCGACAGAAGGAGCTGGTGGGTTCTACGGAGGATGAGCTCCGCGTTGCCTTGGGCCTGGCCCCACGGGTCTAAAAAATATGCCCCGTCCCCAACAACCAGGAGGGCTGACTACTGGGGATCGGACCCAAATACCCTGTGAATACGTTATTCACAGACTGACAGAGTCTGTCACTACCGAACTGCCAGACTGACTGTTTTCGTTTTTGGTCCGATCACCCTGCTCTAGTGAAAGCCATGTCCGTGAGCGCCCACTCGTCGGGTGGACCCTCAAATGCATCCCACGGGTAGTCCTCGCCGGGGGAGAGGAGCTCGGCGACGGTGTTGACGTTCTTGGACAGCCATTCCTTCCACAGGATCCGTTCGATCCGGTAGCGCTGCAGCTGCGCTGCCACAGCTTCCATGACCCCGAAGTGCTCGGCGAGGTCTTTCAGTGACGTCGATGCCACCACCGACCAGGCCCGTGCGTGGTTCCGGGCGATCATGTTCCAAGCGGCCATCACCTCAAGCGCCTCACTGACAGCTGTCCTCGAGAGCCTGGTCAGCCTTACGATCTCGGATGTTGACAGGCCGGGGGAGTGCTCCAGTGCCTCATACACGAAGGCCGCCGGCAGTCCCAGTTCCCTGAAAACTGGCCGAAGTGCATTGATTTTCCCCTTCCGCCAAGTCAGGTCTTCAGCCGCCGTCTTCACCTCCTCCGGCACGGTCAGCATGTACAGGTCTCCCTTGGTACCGCGGCCCCGTTCAACGAGGGTCACCAACGGGTCCTTCTCGTTGCGCAGGGCTCTGAGGTGTGATCCGACCGTGGTGTGGTCGAGGCCGGTGGCCACCGCGATGGACCGGTCACCAAATTCAATGAACCTGGACGCCGTCATATGTGCTGCCTCCCCCAACGACCTCAGCACCATTCTCCTGGCCAGCCCGGTCCTTGAATCGGTGTAGGCATATTCCTTCAACCGCAGTGCATTTCGCCAGGTCCGGATGAACCGATGCTCCACATCGGGATTCGATGAAATCGGATTTCCCTGTATTACGGGGGGCTGTGTATTTGGCTGGCTTGTGGGGGATATACGGGCATTGTTCTTTCTGTCCCTGGACCCGGGGTTTTTGCTCAGATACATGACCGCATTCAGCCAGTCCCTGCGCAATGCCGGGACACGGTGGCGGGAGGCATAGCGGGCATAGAAAGAGGCCAGTCCGGGCCAGGTCCCCTGCAGCATCCGGCGTTCGACGTCGACGAGTTCCAGTCCGGCGGCCGCGGCTCCCGTGACAATGGCCTGTCGTGCATCCGAATCGGAGGCGTACCGGTTGGTGTCGTATAGCCCCGTCTGGGCCATCAGCTGCATGGTCCGGGACATCCGCCCGACTGGATGCTGGAGTCGGGGCGTCTCGGCGCTGGCGGGTGTGATCGTGCCTTCGAGACGGAGTGCCTTGACCGCGGCGATCTCCCCTGCAAGGTCGGCGTTCATGGCTGCCCAGACGGTGGCCGGGTTGGGCCGCCGGGCAACGTCGTAGGCCATGGACAGGCTCATGGCGAGTTCCTGGTGGCCGCCGCGCTTGTGCGGGGATCCGGGTATGCGCATGCAGCCATGCAGGAGGTTCTGGTGCGGGGTCTTGTCCAGGCTCCGGT
The DNA here is from genome assembly GCF_056397785.1 of Arthrobacter sp. 05L421. Classification (NCBI taxonomy): domain Bacteria; kingdom Bacillati; phylum Actinomycetota; class Actinomycetes; order Micrococcales; family Micrococcaceae; genus Arthrobacter; species Arthrobacter sp. 05L421. The sequence continues at coordinate 15,156 of NZ_JBFTOC010000030.1, read as the reverse complement.
ACCTGGTGCCCAGCGCCTCGACAAGATCACGCGCTTCAGAAAAGGTGACCCGCTGCTCGAGCGGGATGTAGACGTGCCGGCCGCCGTTGGGGGAGTAATCCTCAATCCAGCGGGCACCGACCGAATGCAGCCACGTCTGGACGGCACGGACGTCGGCCTCGACCCAGTCAATACCGACGACGGACGAGTCAAAGTCAAGGAAAATCGCAGCGCAGGTGCCGTCCTTGCCAAAAATCCGGACCGCCGCAGGGAACGTGGGCAGGGTCCCTGTGAGGGTGCGCTCGTGCTTCTGCGGGTAGGATCTTCCGCCGTCGCGGGAAAGTCTGACGCGGGGCTGCCCGGCAAGTAGATGAGCTAAAGCGGCCCAGGCTTCGGCAGGACGGAATGATGCGTGCGGCGCGCCCGGACTCTGTGAGTCTGTGCATGCGCGCACCTCGTGGGGTACGATGATGCTATTCCTCTCAAGGGATAGGAAAATGCCCGGACCGTAAGGCCCGAGTTGATTCTCAAGGACTCTCTACCTCGTCGCCGGCAAGCAATAAAGGTAGTGAGTCAAATGCTTAGAAGGCCCGCCTCGTGCGGGCCTTCGTCATTTAAGAGGCGATGCGGCCAATGGGCAGCTCCTCCTGATATTTGTGGTGGTCGTGACGCTCCAGATCGACCTCAAGCTGCTTTGCTACAACCGAAGCCACGTAATCCGTGATCGTGACGCCCGCCGCTTCGGCCACCTGCGCGACCTGGTCGGCCATCTCTGCAGGCACACGAAAGCCAATGTACTTGCGGAGGCCCTTGCTTGGGCGCCCGCCTCCCCGATGTGCAACAGCAGTCATGTGTCATGTCCTTTGAATCTCGTACAGACTGTCTTCACCTGTACTGGCTTCAGTGCTGTAAATCGTTCGTAGCCCTCAACAGGTTTTAGTTACTGTTTTAGGTTTGCTCCGAACCTAGCATCCGCGGGACGGCGAGGAGCGGATTTGGTTACTGTAACAGCGCGGCGTGTCGCCTTCGTTACATTGGCATTGATTTTTTGGCAGATGGTTCACCAATGAGCCCTGCTACAGCCGCGACGGCGGCCACCCTCAATGACGCGGGTGTTTTCGGTGCAGCTGAATGGGCGCACGATTGGTCCGTCGCCATCATTTGCAAAGTCAGGCAGCATCGCTTGGCCTGCGTTTCGGGAAGTTGCGCGAATGGAGTAGCCATTGCTCCAATATCTCACAAACCATGAAAAATTGAAATTTGGTACTAATCCATTAAATCCTGCTCAGCGCTTCCAGGCCCACCGGACCATGGCGTCTACGGCCTCAGCGTCGTCAGAAGAGCTGCGGCCAGCGTTAAAAGCGCCCCGGAATAGGTCCCGGGTTGCCAAGAAGGACCTGAAGTACTGTCCACGGCGGTCGATTCGTCGAGCCTGCACGCCTAGGAATCTAGCTGCTTCCCGTCGATTCATTCCGGAGACGATGCAGATTTTCACGGCTTTGAAGATGACCCTGTAGGCAGCTTCGTCTTCGTTGTGGACCTTGGCGAGGACGCGTTTGACGGCCAGCCGGGCGTCTTGCGGCGTGGGGTTCATGAGGCAGCCTTTCTAGTCGATCAAGAGAGCCGAGCGAAGCTCGGTCTGCGCTGTGCGGTTCTTCCGGGCGTAGGCGAAGAGAGCCAGTCCTATTACCACGAAGGCCGTGGAGATGTAGGAAACAATCATGAAGAGGTAGGTGACGTTGCCGGTCGCGCTCAACTCGACCGGATAGGTGAAGGCGCGCATCAGAGACAGCGCAAAGCCGGCAGCAATAAGACCGGACGCGAGCCGGCCGACTCTCAGGGGATTCTTACGGGAGTCCTTGTAGGCGGGTTTGATGAGGGGCGCGACGATGTAGGCGACGTAGGCCAGCACGAGCCACGTGTTCAGGCGCACGCTCGGCTGCGCAGCGTAGTCCAGGAGCTGCGGGGACGGGTTCGGGGCGTCGGTCGCCAGAAGAGTCCCAAGCAGGCCCGTGGCGATGATTCCCAGCGTAGTCGCCCCTGGCACCCCGACAGTCCACCGGCGAGCGAACGGTGAGCCGTACGCAATGCTGAGGTGGCCGCCGAGGAACGCGACGGCGATGAGGGCAAAGTATTTGGATATCAGGTCCGTGCCATTGGTCAGCGGCATGAGCGATTCCATGCCCATGTAAACCGGGGGCAGCAGCAGCAGATAGGCCAGCGTCAGGAAAATACCCGAAAGGGCGATGCTGCTGGCTTTTCCCTGCAGTGCGTGCTGGTGTCCCAGCACGGGGGTATTGATGCGTTTGAATGTCAGGCTGCCCAAGAGAATGAGCATCAGGCTTACCGGGACGACGGTGAGCGGGTTCATCCCAGGAGTTCCGTCATTTTCTCCGCGTATGCGCGGGCTTCCATCCGCTGCTTCACACGCCTCTGCAGGAGATGAATGCGGGAAGAAATGGCCTCGACCAAAACATCGTCAGAAACTTCAAGCAGCTCATCCTCTCGTGCCCTGATCTGCCACCCTCCCTCGGCCGGCGTGATCAATTCAGTCACCACAAGGCCAGTCGCGTACGAGCCTCCACCGGCGCGGGACCCCGCGATAGCCAGATGGGGATTGAGCTTGTTCTCGGTGAGCTGTGTGGCGATATACGTAAGTGCCATGCCCGTGTCCTGGGACATCCTCTGGCGGATGTCTCCCGGGTCGATGGCGTCGATCCAGGCCCGGACAGAGCCATCATGGGGAAAAGCAATGAGGTCGATTCCCTTGCGGATCTCACGGGGATAGTGCTTTCGAGAGGTGCGAAACTGCAGCTCAGCCATCAGGTCTGCGTGGTGGATCTGACTCAGGACTTCTGCCGCGGAGGGCTCTATCGGCCGGGACTTAATGATCCTGTACGGGCTAAAAACGCTGAGCGCATCGATGACGTTCATTCCGGTAGCCCTGGCGATGGCAACCACCGTGGACTCGGCAACATTTCCGCGCCTGAGCTGATTGTTCAGAGTGCCCCGATTTATACCGGTCAACGCACTCAGCGCAGTCGGGGAAGGGCTGAGGGATCGCCCTTCCAGCCACTCCCGAAATTCGGCGGCTGAGACAGGCACGGACACTCCTTAGACAAGGCCATAGACAAGCGCGGATGATCAATACCTGCTAGGTTTGAACCAATAATTAAACAATTCCAGATAATTAAAAACTTGAACTAAACCAGCGTAGCTTCTGGAATCGAGTTTAGCCGGGGCCCGCCAACGAGACATGACCGGAAGGCCACGCAGCACAAAAACGCAGGGGGAAAGCGGTGAAGCCGTCCAAGATGCTCAGCACCAGTGCCGCCGTCGCAGCACCCGTGATGGTGCTCGGTCTGGTCTGCTCCCTGGACCTGCTGCTGGCCCCCGCGAAGCCTGCTGCGGCCGACTGCGGGCCGGCCGTTTCCGTCGTCATCGGCGGCAACACCAAGGTTGAGGGCTACACCCAGGAGCAGCTGAAGAACGCCGCTGCCATCATGGGCGCCGGCAAGACGCTGAGTCTTTCGGTCAACGGGCAGATGATCAGCGTGATGGTGGCCCTGGGGGAGTCGGGGTTGCGGGTGCTGGAGACCGGCAACGGTGCCGGGCCGGACTCGCGGGGGTTGTTCCAGCAGCGCGGCAACGGCGCGTGGGGCTCTTACGCGGACCGCATGGATCCCACCACGAGCGCGACGAACTTCATCAAGGCCCTGCAGGGCGTGCCCGGCTGGGAGCTGTTGGAACCGACCATTGCCGGCAACAGGGTCCAGCGCAACGCCGATCCCTACCACTACCAGAAGTACTGGCCCGAGGCCGTCAAACTCGTTCGGGCGCTCTCGAACTCAAAGTTCTCCCTGCAGGGCAGCGACTGCGCCATCCCCGGACAATCCGGCGCGGGGGATGACTACCCGTGGAAGAACTCCCCGACCTGGTTGCAGACCGGAGCGAACACGGCCAGCACGTCGCCGCTGGGCATGTACTACCGCGAGTGTGTGGACTTCGCCCTGTGGCGGGTGAACCAGCAGATGGGTTCAACCAGTGCACCGTTCAAGTTCCTCAACGGCTCCTTCCGCCCGGACGGGCAGGGCCTCGGTTCGGCCCTGACCTGGAAGGCCGGCTGGTACGCCAAGGGTTGGCCCACCGGCAGCACACCCCGGGTCGGCGCCGTTGTCTGGTACGCACCCGGCGCCGGGGGAGCGGACCCGAACTTCGGCCACGTCGCGGTGGTCAAGGAAGTCAAGGATGACGGGACCTACGTCGAAGAGGGCTACAACGGCAACCCGGCCCCGGCGGACCACAGCTACTACACCCGGACAGTGACCAACTCTGTCCCCTCAGCCTTCCTGTACCTGCCCACCCAAGAGGAGAAGAAGTGAAGAAGCCCTTGACCCTGCTCGCCGTGGCGCTGCTCTGCGTTTCCTGCGCACCGGTGGCGAACACGACGCCGGCACCGGCGGAATCAACCAGCCAACCCACAGCGTCCGCGCCGGTCTCACTGAGCGCCAACAGCGGACCCCAGGCGCCCGGTGGAACGGTCCCGGCCACGATCGGCATCACCTGGGATCAGACCAGCAAGGACCAGGCGGTGGACGTCGCGGGGAAGGCAATGGCGGACTTCGCCCGCCCCACGGTGGAGGAAAAGCAGTGGGCCAATGACCTGGCCCGCTGGCTGACCCCGCAGGCGACCGCTGACTTCTCGGCGGTGGACCCGTCCAACATCCCGGTCAGCCGCGTCACCGGCCCCGCCACCCTGAGCGTCGATGAAGCCAACGGCTTCGGCGTCATGGCAGCGGTCCCCACCAACGCCGGGACCTACACGGTGCAGCTGCTCCGCACCGGCAAGGACGCCCCGTGGAAGGTCAACCGGCTCACCCCGCCCTCGTCCTAAGCGCCGCACCTCTGAATCTCATACACGTAAGGAAGAAGCTCATGGGTACTACACCAACCGAGGTCATGGCCTTTCCCAACATCCGGGCCATCGTCCGCGACAACGGCACCGCCGAGGTCGTCGTCGCGGGCAACTCCCGCGTCGTCCCTGCCGGAGACTCCGTGCAGGAACTGCGCAACAACGCTTTGACCCTCATCGTGGGCGAAGCGCAGACGCTGCAGCGCCCCGTCCGGGTCCGCATCGAGGACCCCGAAGGACACGGCGAACTCATCGTCCACCCGGACAACAAGATCGAATCCGTCTCCTACGATCCCGCTCCGGCCCGCCGCCGGGCAGAAGCCCCCGAAACCACGCCCACAACCGTAGCGCCGGCCGTCATTGATACCGTCCCGCGGCCGCTCCCGCAGAGTCGACGCCAGCTCCTGCCCCTGCAACACCGGTGGACGCCCAGCCGTGGCCGCCCGCCCCCGCGACGGCCACCCCGGAACCGCAGACTGCTGCCGTTGTTGATGAAGCCGCGCCCACTCGGCGCAGCCTGAAGGAAACTTCATTTCTGGTCAGCGCCCCGGTGCTGGAACCGGCCACCCAGGGCTGGCGCGGAACACTCACGCGCCTGGGACTCCGGATGGACCCCTCGGAGAAAGAACTCACCGAACGCGAGGATATCCGCACGGTAAGCCAGCACTGGCCCGGTCCCCGGACCATTGCCGTGGTGAACCGCAAGGGCGGGGCGAACAAGACCCCCACCGTGGTGATGCTCTCGGCCATCCTTGCCCGCTACAGCGGGGCCGCCACGGTCGCGTGGGACAACAACGAATCCCAGGGCACCCTCGGGTGGCGGACGGAAAAGGGCTCCCACGACCGGAGCGTCCTGGACCTGATCGACGCCTCCACCGAACTGCTTTCCCCGTCCACGAACGCGGCCGAAATCGCCAAGTTCGTCCACCACCAGACCGCCGACAAGTTCGACGTCCTGCGCTCGGATGAAAACGAGGAAGGCGACCACGAAGTGACCGCCGAGGAAGTCGACATCGCCCACCAGGTCCTCACCCGCTATTACCGGCTGGTGGTCATGGATTCGGGCAACACCGCCCGGGCCGCGAACTGGCGTCGGATGATCGACCACACCAACCAGCTCGTCGTCCCCGTGACCGCCATCGAGGACCGGGCCGAAGCCGCCCGGCTGACGCTGCAGACGCTGGAATCCCGGGGAGGGCACGACGCGGAACTGGCACGGGGCGCCGTCGTCATCGTCTCCGAATCCACCGACGCCAAGCGCAGCATGAGCGGGGACGCCCTGAATCGGGCCAGGGACGAGGCCCGACGGATCGCTGACGGCTTCGCACCGTTCGTCCGCGCCGTTGTCCGGATTCCTTACGATCCGGCCCTGGTAAACGGACCCATCCGCTATGAAGCCCTCCAGCCCGCAACCCAGCGGGCATGGCTGGCGGCCGCGGCCGCCGTCGCCACCGGCTTCTAAGCCACCCACCAACGGACTTTGAAAGGAGGCAATCGTGCAACAGACATTGAACCCCTGGATCACCAGCCCGGCCCCCGCCGACGGCGCGGACACGGTGTCCTCTTATGCGTATGAGCCGCCGGCGGCAGTGATTAGTGCGCCGCTGAGGGGAGTGGTTGAACCGGACGCCGCAGACCGTCTGGCCCGCCGCACGGTCTCAGGTTCTGCAGCGCTGTGGGTCACCGGCGCCCACGGGGGATCCGGTGAAAGCCGCATCGCTGACCTTCTCGAAGGGGCGCGCGTCACCGACCACTGCTGGCCTGTCCTCCAGGACGGCAACAAGCCTCGGGTGCTGCTGGTCTGCCGTGCAGATATGCGCGGGCTGACAGCTGCACAGAGCGCACTGACGCAGTGGGCATCAGGCGCGGCGCCGGAGCTTAATCTGCTCGGCCTCGCCGTCCTCGCGGACGCACCGGGGAAGACTCCCAAACCCTTGCGGGACTTCGCCGCCATCGTCGGCGGGGGAGCGCCCCGGCTCTGGACCGTGCCCTGGGTCGAGGCCTGGCGGCACGGGGACGCCACAACACCGCCGTCGGGCCGCGAATACGAACGCTTCATCACTGACTTGGCCGCCCTGGCTACCGACACCACACCCGGCACCACCAACTGAAAGGTCTCACCATGAACCCCTTCGCTGCACTTGACGGAAGCGTTATCCCCAACCCCACCCCGGTCGTCCCGGCACAGGCAGGTGGCCTGCTCACGATCCTGAACTGGGCCTCCGGCATCGGCCTGGTCCTCGGCGTCCTGGGCGTCATCATCGTCGGCATCGGCATGGTCATCCAGCTCCAGCGCGGCGAAGGAGCCCAAGCCATCGGCAAGCTCGGCTGGGTCCTGATGGGCTGCATCATCATCACCGGCGCCTCCGGCATCGTCCGCGCCTTCGTCTAAACCAGCACCAACAACGGGAGGTTCACCATGAGCCAGTCAACAGAGAGCACCACCGAAAGCAATCCGTTCACCAAACCCGGTTTCATCATTGCTGCCGCGCTGGTGGTCGCGCTGATTGCAGCAGCCGTCGTCATCTTCCTGCTCCCCAAAGGACAGGACAACGCCCAGGCTGCGCCGGGCACAGCAGTGTCCGCTAACCCGGCCACAGTCAGCCCCAGCGCCACGACAGATGCAGGCAAAAGCGTCTGCGGACTGCCCTCAAGCACGGAAACAGCACTGGGAGCAGCGCCCAAATCCAAATGGGACTTGCTCGGAACCATGGCCGTTCCCAGCGATCCATCAACGGCCGGCCCTGGCACTGTGGGAAAGGACGGTTTGAGGTCGTGCTTTGCTCATTCCCCCACAGGAGCCCTGTACGCAACGGTAAACATCTGGGCAGCGTCGTTTAACGGCTATGCAAAACAGGTATACCTCCAGCTTGCAGCTGATAGCCCTTCGCGGGACAAAGCAGTACAGGCCGTAAAAGAAGGGAAGGCCGTCGGCGGAACCTCACCGAAGGTTCAGATCGCCGGGTTCATCATCCATTCGTATACGCCCGGAACTGCCGTCGTGGAACTGGCCATCAAGAGTGCCGATGGAGGATACGGTGCTTTTTCGACGTCGATGCTTTGGGAGGACGGCGACTGGAAACTCGATATCCCCGCCGCTGGCGGAGGCGCAGTGCGCCAGATCAGTGACCTGAGTTCGTTCGTCCCCTGGGCCGGCGTCTGACATGGCTGACAAGGCATGTGAAGTCTGGGACGTGGCCTGCTGGGGCGCACAGGGTGCCGGCAATGTCGCAGCGGGAATCGCAGACGACGCCATCACCAACCTTGCCAAGGCCATCATGGAGGGCATGAGCCAGATGGTGACAACACTGTCTACCTCCTGGGTGTCCATGCCCACGGTGAATTTGGCCAGCGCCGACGGTGCGACGCCGAGTCCCGTCGTCTCCGTGGTGAACAGCGAATTGATGGTCTGGACTCTGACGCTGGCGGTCCTCGCGGTCATTCTCGGTGGCATCCGGATGATCTGGGAACAACGCGGAGCACCGCTGAAGGATCTGCTCCGGTCCCTGATCACGCTGGGTTTGGTCACGGGCCTTGGCCTAGGGGTCATCTCGATCCTGGTGATCGCCGCGGATGCTTTCTCGGCCGAGATCATCAAGCGTTCCACGGACGGTAAGGGCTTTGCCGAGTCGATGAATATTCTCGTGCTGGCCAATCAATCGGGTGTCGGGGTGTTTATCCTCATCATCCTGAGTCTGATCGGGCTGATTGCTTCCCTCGTCCAGATCGTTCTGATGGTGGTCCGCAGCGGCATGTTGGTGATCCTGGCTGGCATCCTGCCCACCACCGCGGCTTTCACCAACACCGAGATGGGGAGGCAGTGGTTCCAGAAAGCAGTTGGCTGGACCATCGCGTTCATCCTCTACAAACCTGCCGCAGCCATCGTCTACTCGGTCGCATTCCTGCTCATGGGGGACAACAGCGGGAAGGACGGCCTGATCGGGTCCATCACGGGTTTCACGCTGATGATCGTCGCTCTGTTCGCTTTGCCGGCGCTGATGCGCTTCGTGACGCCGATGGTCGGGGCCGTCGCCTCCGGCGGGGGAGCGGGCGCAGGAGCCGCCGTGGGGGCCATGGCCACAGGCGCCGTATCCATGGGCCGCAGCGGCAGCGGTAAAGGCAATGCCGCCCCGACCCCGGCCAGTACACAAACCAACCAGTCAGGTGCATCTCCGAAGGGCAGCACCGGAACAACCGGACCCAGGGGCAATGGCGGCCAGCCGACACCCGGGGCGACCGGTCCGGGCGGGGCCACCAGCGCCGCCACAGCCGGCGCGTCAGGCACCACCTCGGCCGGAGCAGGAGCAGCCGCAGGCAGCGCAGGCGCCGCCTCGGGTGCGGCGAAGGCCGCCGGCCCGGCTGGCATGGCCGTCGCCGCAGGAGCACAAGCAGCGTCCAGGGTTTCTCAGGCCGCACACCAGACCGCGCAGGATTCAACCGGCCAATCAGAAACAGCGGAGGGCCCCAGTGGCAGCCATTAATACCGAATACAAGGAACCGTCCTACGGCAACTGGCGCGTCCCGCGTTCTGCCGGGCTGGGCAACCTCGGCGCTATCGGCACCGGCATTGTCATGGCTGGGTTGTTGGCCGGGATCATCACCTTCGCGTTTCTTGGCCTGTTCCCGGGCCTTGCTGTCCTGGCCGTGGCCGGGGCCAGCGCCCTGTTGCTGACGGTCAAGGACAAGCACGGCCAGTCCGTTGTTGACCGTTTCGGAACACGGATGAGCTTCCGGCTCGCCAGGTCCTCCGGGACGAATCTCTACCGTTCCGGCCCGCTCGGGGTGACGGCCTGGGGCATGTATCAGCTGCCCGGCCTTGCCGCGAAGTCGACCCTGTACGAATTCACCGACTCCTACAAGCGTCCGTTCGCGCTGCTGCATGTGCCGGCCACCAGCCACTACACCGTGATTTTCTCTACCGAACCCGACGGTGCGTCCCTGGTGGACCCGGAGCAGGTCGATGCGTGGGTGGCGAACTGGGGCGGCTGGCTCGCCGGCCTCGGGGACGAAGCGGGCCTGGACGCCGCCGCCGTGACGGTCGAGACCGCCCCGGACTCCGGCTACCGGCTCCGCAATGAGGTCATGATGAACGTCGACCCGAACGCCCCGGATTTTGCCAAGAGCGTGCTCAACGAGGTCGTGCAGACGTACCCGGAAGGTTCGGCCACGGTCCGGGCCTGGGTGTCCCTGTCGTTTAACGCCTCCCTGCGGGCGGGATCGAAGAAGCGCGCACCTGAAGATGTGGCCCGTGACCTCGCGTCCCGGATCCCCGGTCTGTCGGCCAGGCTGCAGTCCACCGGTGCCGGGATTGCCCGTCCGATGTCCGCGCAGGAACTCTGCGAGGTCGTCCGGATCGCCTACGATCCTCCCGCGGCCCTGATCATTGATCAAGCGCACGCCGCCGGGTCCGCGGTGTCCCTGACCTGGGGTGAGGTCGGGCCGTCCGCGACGCAGGCCAGCTGGGATGACTACCGGCATGACAGCGCGTTCTCCGTTTCTTGGACCATGACCGGTGCCCCGCGGGGATCGGTAAACTCCTCGGTCCTGTCCCGGCTGCTGGCGCCGCACGGGGACATTGACCGGAAGCGGATCTCGCTGCTGTACCGCCCGATGGATTCGGCCCGGGCCGCGGCCGTGGTGGAGCGGGACCAGAACAACGCCAACGTCCGCATCACCTCCGGTACCCGGCCCTCCGCCCGTGCCCTGGTCGATGCCCGCTCCGCCGTGCAGACCGCGCAGGAGGAAGCCCAGGGCGCCGGCCTGGTGAACTTCGGCATGGTCGTCACGGCCACCGTGACCGACAAGGACCGCCTCCCCGATGCTGTCGCCGCCGTGGAACAGACCTCCGGCACTGCCCGGGTGCTGCTGCGCCGGGCCTACGGCGCGCAGGACACCGCGTTCGCGGCGTCCCTGCCACTGGGTCTGGTCCTTCCCAAGCACAGCCTGGTGCCGTCCGAGATTAAGGATGCCCTGTAATGGCCCGCATGAAGCTCTTCACCCGCCCCGCCAAGCAGGCTGCAGCCCCGGTCCAGGCTGCACCGAAGAAGAAGGCTGAAAAAGATCAGCGTCAGGCCGGGCCGTCTGCCCGGGGCTGGACCGGACGCGGCGGCGGCGTGGCCCAGCTCGTGCCGTCGGTGAAGGAATACCGGGGAACCACGGTCCAGGTCTGCGGGCTGTGGCCGTTTTCCTCCGGGGCGTCCTCGCCCATGATCGGTGTCCCGCTTGGCCGCCATGAGGAAACCCAGGCCACGGTCTGCTGTGACCCGATCAGCTGGTTCCAGCGGGCACGGCTGATTTCCAACCCGTCCGCGTTCATCCTGGGCAAACCGGGGCTGGGAAAGTCCACCGTGGTGCGCCGGATGTTCATCGGACTCTCCGCGCAGGGTGTTCACCCCCTGATCCTCGGGGACTTGAAAGGCGAGCACGTCAAAGCGGTCCAGGCACTCGGCGGGCAGGTCATTAGGCTCGGCCGGGGAGTGGGCTACCTGAACATCCTCGATCCCGGCCACGCCGTCGAAGCGGCGCAGCTGCTCGAAGACAGCGGCCACCACGAGGACGCCGCCCGGGTCCGCGCCGACGCGCACGGCCGCCGCCTGACCATGGTCGTCTCCCTGATCACGATCAGCCGGAACAACCCGCCCACCGATCAGGAACAGACCATCCTGGACCGGGCCCTGCGCGTCCTCGATGACCGGTTCGGCGGTGTCCCCGTCCTCAAAGACCTGCTGGACGTGATCATCTCCGCACCGGACGAGCTGCGGCAGGTTGCCTTGGACCGCGGCGACATGGCCGTCTACCTGCAGGAAATCCGGGCACTGGAAGCAACCCTGCTGGGCCTGACCGGTGGCGGGAAGCTGGGAGAAATCTTCTCCCGACACACCACCAACCCCATGATGCGCGACCGCGCCGTGGTCTTCGATGTCTCCAGCATTGACGAGACCGAAACCGACCTCCAGGCCGCCATTTTGCTCGCGTGCTGGTCCTACGGTTTCAGCACCGTCAACGTCGCCAACGCCCTCGCGGACGCCGGCCTGGAACCGCGCCGGAACTACTTCGTGGTCCTGGACGAGCTGTGGCGGGCGCTGCGCGCCGGTAAAGGCATGGTGGACCGGGTGGACGCCCTGACCCGGCTGAACCGCTCCGTCGGTGTCGGGCAGATCATGATTTCCCACACCATGTCCGACCTGCTCGCATTGCCGGCGGAAGAGGACCGGATGAAAGCCCGCGGATTCGTCGAACGCTCCGGCATGGTGATCTGCGGCGGCCTCCCCGCCTCAGAGATGCCCTTGCTGACCTCGGCCATTCCGCTCTCCCGCCAGGAGCAGCAGAAGCTCATCTCCTGGCAGGACCCGCCCGCCTGGGACTCACGAGGGCTCGACGTCGAACCTCCCGGACGGGGAAAGTTCCTGATCAAGGTCGGCGGCCGGCCCGGGATCCCGGTCCTGGTGGGCTTAACGTCCTTGGAGCAAGGCCCGGACGGAGTCAACGACACCGAGGCTAAGTGGAGAGAGATCCCGGAAACACTCCTCGAGCCACTGACCCCTGACGTCCCGGCTGAGGGAGGCACGCTGTGAGCGCACCGAACCGGAAAGGAATGGGCCTCGGCGATGCCCTGCTCATCTGGCTGGCCATCGGCTTCATCGTCGTCTTCGGCGGCGGGACCTACGCGGCCGCCCACCTCGGGTCCTGGATGGCCGGCATCAAAGCACCGCCCGCACACCCGATTGATCTGATCGCCGGGCTGGTCAAGGGTCGGGTGCCGTGGCCCGTCCAGTCCACGGTCGCGGCCGCCCTCATGGCGGGCGTGGTCCTGGTCCTGACCATCGTCGTGCTCGTGGCCTGGAAGAAGGGTGCATCCAAACGGGCCCGGGTCGACAAAGCCGCCCGGTACCTGGGGCGGGGTAAATCCCTGGCTGCGTTCTCCGAGAAGGGCGCGAAGGCCACGGCCGAGCGGCTGGGCGTGACAGGCACGCCAGGCATCGTGGTGGGCAAGGTCGTCTCCACCAGCCAGACATTAGTTCAGTCCTGGGAAGACCTCAGCCTCGACATCTGGGGACCCCGGACCGGTAAGTCCACCTCCCGGGTCATGCCGGCCATCCTGGACGCACCCGGTGCCGTTGTCTCGACCTCGAACAAGCGCGACGTCGTGGACGGCACCCGCGGCGTCCGCGAACTCACGGCCCCAGTATGGGTGTTCGATCCGCAGAAGATCGCCCAGGAGGAACCGGACTGGTGGTGGAACCCGCTCTCCTACGTCACGGACGAAGAGAAGGCCAACAAACTCACCCAGCACTTCGCCGTCGGCTCCCGGGTCCCCGGGTCCAAACCGGATGCCTACTTCGACCCGAAAGCCGAGGATATCCTCTCCTCGTATTTCCTCGCGGCCGCGCTCGGTGGGCTGCCCATCACGCAGGTCTATCTGTGGGTGACGGAGCAGGTCAGCCGGGAGCCCATTGAGATCCTTCGAGGGCATGACTACGAGCTGCAGTACAAGGGCCTGGAGTCCACGCTGAAGCTGGCCGATAAGCAGCGCGACGGGATCTTCGGCACGGCCGAGAAGATGATTCAGTGCCTCAAGAGCCGGAACACGCTGCGCTGGGTCGCCCCGACAGGCGGCGCGACGGTGGCCAAGGATGCCCGCCGGCAGTTCAACCCTCACGCGTTCGCGGCCTCGCAGGAGACGATCTACATCCTCTCCAAGGAAGGGGCCGGCTCCGCCGCACCTCTCACTACAGCGTTGACCGTGGCCATCGCCGAGGCCATGGAGGAACGCGCCGAACGCAGCGGCGGCCGCCTGCCCAAACCGGCACTGTTCGCCCTGGATGAGCTGGCCAACGTCGTCCGCTGGGCCGCCCTGCCGGACCAGTTCAGCCACTACGGCTCCAAAGGCCTGATCGTCATGGGCATCCTGCAGTCCTGGTCACAAGGCGTCGAACTGTGGGGCGAGGCGAACATGCGGAAAATCTGGTCCGCGGCGAACGTCAAGGTCTACGGCGGCGGCGTCGCCGAAGAAGGCTTCCTCCGCGCACTCTCGGACCTCATCGGGGACTACAGCTACACCAACGTCTCCATCTCCTCCGGAAAATCAGGCTCCAGCCGCTCCCGGCAGGAAGGCAAGGAACGCATCTTCGACGTCTCCAACCTCGCCGAACTGGACCGCGGCCGCGCCGTTGTCCTCGCCTCCGGCGCACCGGCCACCCTCGTCCGGACCATGCCCTGGTACACCGGCCCACACAAGGACACCGTGGAGGCATCCATCAAAAAGTACAGCCCCCGGCCGGAACAAGAAGAAGCGCCGCTCGCTGCAGCAGCTGCCGCCAATCCCTGGGTCACCCGGTAGGAGGTTCTGGAATGACCATCGACATCGGCCGATTCAGCGAAGCGCCCGGCACCAGCACAGAAGAGCCCGCCAGCACGGCGGGGGAGGAGCAGAAGCCACCGGAACTGGTCTACGGCTCAGCCGAAGAGTTCCTGCACGAACAGCTCCTGCCCACCTACGTCCGCGACGTCGACGGCCGCGCAGCAAAATGGTGCATCGAATGGTACTTCCACCCCGAAGCAGTCTCCCGGATAGAAGCGCTGTGGCGGGCCTGGGAACACCTCAGGCTGGACGGGGCCACCGGTACCAGCGTGTGGTTCAAAGACCACGCAGACCACCACATGAGCGTGCTCCTCGACCCGCGGGGACCGTTCTACAAATGCGACATGCAAAAGCACCGCGACCCCGAACACCTAGAGCCAAAAAAGGCCCCGAACGGCTGGTTCCCCGACGTGCGATGCCAGGAGAGGTAGCTCCGGGCAGAACTAGGCGACTCTAAGCTGTCCACGGTTGGAGTCAAGCAGGGTTATCCACGGCTGGAAATCGGGAGCCATTGGGGAGCTCCCTCAGCAGCAGTAGCGGTGGATAACCCATCAGGATCGTTCCCGGCTGTGGGCAGCGGGCCCTGCCCTCACCCCAAACACCCGCAATTGCGCAACAGGCTGTTGCGCAATTGCCGAATACCTCAGCGTGGCCGGCTGTCAGGTTTAAACCCAAGACAGTTCGGCGGACACGTCCAGGAACTGCTTTTCGGACCCTATTCTGACGAGCATTTCACGCCCGACGATGTCAGGTTGGGGGTGTTCCCTAACTGGACGTAAAGCGGCTGGTGGGGCAGGTTAGGGCAACATGACCCCGTTCCCTGCGGTGCCGTTCGCCACAACTTTGATCAGGCTGGTCCTACCGCGTTCTCAGCTGGATCGAGTAGTTCGAAATTGAATATGCA
>NZ_JBFTOC010000029.1:0-37185 GCF_056397785.1 Arthrobacter sp. 05L421 | reverse complement strand
CCCTCGCCGCGCTCGAATCCGGGCAGCTGAACGAATGGCGCGCCACCCTGCTCGTGCGCGAAACCGCGTGCCTGACCGCCGCGGACCGGTCCGCCGTCGACGAACACCTCGCACCCGACACCGGGACCCTCGCCGGGGCCGGTGACCGGCGGCTGGTGGCCACCGCCCGGGCCGCCGCGTACCGGCTGGACCCGCGCACCGTCACCGACCGCGCCGCGCACGCCATGTCCGAGCGGTATGTCAGCCTCCGCCCGGCCCCGGACACCATGTGCTACCTCACCGCCCTGCTCCCGGTCACCGCCGGCGTCGGGATCTACACCGCCCTGAGCCGGCACGCCGACACCCTCCGGGCCGCCGGGGACCCCCGTTCCCGCGGCCAGGCCATGGCCGACACCCTCGTCGAGCGCTGCACCGGCACGCCGGGCGGGATCACCGGGGTCGAAATCCAGGTCGTCATGACCGACCGCACCCTCTTCCAGGCCGACAGTGAACCGGCTCGGATCCCCGGCTACGGCACCGTCCCCGCCGGCTGGGCCCGCACCCTCATCAACGCCACCAACGCCACCAACGCCAAGGACGGCACAGCCGGCATCAGTTCATCCGGACAAAACGGCCCACAGGAATCCGGCGAGTCAACCACCGGTCCCCCCGAACCAGGCGGCACAGCCGGCGGACCCCCGGGACCCGGCCGCCCCAAGAGACCCAGTGACGCATCCGGTGCCGACGCCGACGCCGACGCCGACGCCGACGCCGACGCCGACGCCGACGCGAACGCTTTCACCGTCTGGCTCCGACGGCTCTACACCCACCCGCGCACCGGCGAGCTCGTCGCCATGGACTCCCGGGCCCGGATCTTCCCGCACCGGCTCCGCCGCCTCATCCAGACCCGGGACGACACCTGCCGCACGCCCTACTGCGACGCCCCGATCCGGCACCTGGACCACATCATCCCCTGGCACCACGGCGGCCCCACCACCCAGACCAACGGCGCCGGCCTCTGCGAAGCCTGCAACCACACCAAAGACACCCCCGGCTGGCGAGCCCGTCCCGTAAACCCCGCGCACCCACAACTCGCGGACTCTGGACCCCGACCAGCACCCGGTCCAGCAGCCGGGCCCGGGCGCAGCAGTAACAGGCACACCATCGAACTCACCACCCCCACCGGCCACACCTACCACTCCACCGCACCACCCCTCCCGGGGACACCGCTCGGCTCAACAGCCACAGACCAGCCGGGCTCCCGGCAACGGCGCCAACGCCAACTCCGGTACCAAGCCAAAATGCGTCGACGCGCGCCCAGCCTTCCTCCGGCCGCCTAAACCCCAAGCAACTCAGTCCGCTGCGCCCGGGGACTGCTCCGGTAGGTGGCCCGTCAGTGTCTGAACGGCCTCTGCGATGCCCACGTCCTGCCGTTCAAGCTCTTCCATGAACAGCGTTCCGCCCGTTATGAGGCCGTCCTCCACCTCGAAGATGGTCACGCCGCGCATGTCGAAGGGCTGCCCGTCGGTGCGGGTGCCGCCCCAGGACCATTCGCTCCACGCGGTGTTACCGTCATCCACGGAGCGAAGCATTTCTGCGTGAAAATCGGGAATGCCAGCGAATATCGCCGCCCAGTTGGCGTGCATCTGCGCCCGCCCCACAAATGCCCTGGCCGGGTGGGCCGGTTGCACGCTGTTGTACGACTCATGAAACAACGCGGCGGCTGCCTCAAGGTCGTGGTCATTGAATGCAGCAAGCAGGCGTTGGATAACTTGGCTCATCAGATCACTCCTCGGCGCGGCGGAGCTTGTGCGCGATCTCATGCACCGGCGCGATGATGAATCGCAATGCTGGCGGAAATCCGCCTGCTTCCATCATCAGCCCTCGCCGCACTCGCCCGCTACCATGCCGATCAAGTCCAGGAACCCACCAGACCAATGAGGTCCAGCGCAATCAAGTCCAGGAACCCACCAGACCAATGAGGTCCAGCGCGATCAAGTCCAGGAACCCACCAGACCAATGAGGTCCAGCACAATCAAGTCCAGGATCCCACCAGACCGATGAGGTCCAGCGCAACCGAGTCGAAACGCCACTGGGGTCCGGGAGCTCCGGACCCCAGCGGCGTCGGCAAACGCTATCCGGTGACCTGCCTGGTGGTCGAGTTATAGGTCAAGCGGCCACCCTGGAAGTCCGATGCCCGGCCCACGGAAACCGAGTACTCGTCCCGGGCCGGATAGCCCAGGCGGCTTCTCTCCCAGCCAAGCGCTATCCACCTGGACCGGATCGCACCGGCGATCCAGTGCGCCCCCGTCTTCGGCGACCAGTAGATCGAGTGCCCAACCGCGCCCGAGAAGTGGTTGTACCGCCCCACCCCGTCCGGCGGGGTCATCTCGTCGGTGGTCGGATAGCCCAGCGGTCCCGTTTCCCAGCCCAGGGAACCCCAGCTGGTCCGGATCGCACCGGCGATCCAGTGCGCCCCCGTCTTCGGCGACCAGTAGATCGAGTGCCCGACCGCACCCGAGAAGTGGTTGAACTTCCCTATCTTGTCCGGCGAGGACTTCTCGTCGGTGGTCGGATAGCCCAGCGGTCCCGTCTCCCAGCCCAGGGACCCCCACTTGGTCCGGATCGCACCGCTGATCCAGTGCGCCCCCGTCTTCGGCGACCAGTAGATCGAGTGCCCAACCACACCCGAGAAATGGTTGAACTTCCCTATCCCGTCCGGCGAGCCCTTCGTGTCGGTGGTCGGATAGCCCAGCGGTCCTGCCTCCCAGCCTAGCGACGCCCACTTGGTACGGATTTCGCCTTGGATATCGTGCGCCCCGGTCGTCGGCGTCCAATAAATTGAGGACCCACCCGAACCGGAGAAATGGACGTACCGCCCCACCCCATCCTTGGTAGCCTTCTCGTCGGTGGTCGGGAAGCCGAGCGCACCGGCGGCACCGCCGGCGGCCTTATAATGGCCGTAGATCGCGCCCAGGAGCGCATGCGCCCCGGTAGTCGGTGACCAGCAGATCACCCCCCTGACATAGTCCTGGCACTTCCCGCCTGCCACGTCATACTCCAAGGCCAGCGACCGGCCGAGTTTCGACCGCGGGTCGCCGGCGCCAACCTTCCACGCGTAGGCAGCTATCGGGTCGTCCGTGCCCTTCCCCGTGAGCATTGTCTTGAGCGCGCCCTGGCCGTCGTCAGCAGTGATCAGGTAGAAAGTGTCGAGCGTTCCGGCCTGACCCACTTTCGTCGGAGTAAACGTCACGGACTGATAGGCAGACTCGCCTGCGGGTATCTTCAACCCCTCGGCGATGGGACTGTCTGTGGAGAAGACCCCCTGCGGCGCCTTCGCCTTGGTGATGGTCATGGGGACGTTTCCGGTGTTCGTGATCTGGAAGGCCCGGGTCACTGAGGTCCCAACGGGGACATCACCAAAGTCCAGCGCGCCCGGCATTTGCAGGTGCGCCGCGCCGGAGACGGCGGTCGCGGCCACCTTTACGGTCACGCTCCCGCGGTCACTGGCGACGACGAGAGAATCGGTGACCGGACCCGCCGACGTCGGACTGAACAAAATGGACACGGCAAGCGACGCCAGTGGCTGGACCGTCCGCCCCACGACCGGCACCGTGGCGGGGTCGACGCTGAGTTGTGCGTTAGCCGGCAAGGTAACTCCAGTGATCTTGGCGACGGTGGTGCCCGTGTTGACGATATTTACCGTTCCCCGGCTGACCGTTTTTGTTGGCACGTCGGTGAACTGCACCACCGCCGGCGTCGCGCCCAGCCCGTCCTTGGTACCGACACCGTGGACGCCGAGAAGGTTGGTCTCGCCGTCGGCCGTTTTGACCGTGAGCGTGCCGTCTGCCTGGCCCGGAACCGCTGGCGAGAACGTCACGGGGAGCGTCATGCTGCCGCCTTTCGCCAGCGCCCGAGGCAACGTCAGCGTCGCTCCAAGATCGAACGGGGCACTGGCCGTGACGGTGTTGACCGTCACCGCCCGCGACGCCGTGATCGTCACGGTCCCCGTGCGAGTAGAACCCACTGGGGCTGCGCCCAGGTCGGTGTTCGTTGCCCCTACCGCTGAGGTCGTCGGGGCGCCGAAGCCTATGACCTGCCCGTCCCTGGTGCCGACGTATACCCGGCCCCGGTCGGTGGCCACCGAGGAGAACTTGGCCCCGGTACCCAATGGGGCGCTAAACACCTCCTTGAGGTTCCCTGTGTTGTCCGGTAGTGCACGGTAAGCGCGCAGTTCCGCACCCGCCCCCGTACCTCCGCTGACGTAGACCACCCAAACCAAGGCCGAGGACCCGTCCATACCGGAGGACGTCACCACCGGCGTACCCGAGCTGAATCCGAACGTGCCGGTGGACGTCCCGACGGCGGCGAGGCTGACCCCTCCCGCAGCGCCCGGCACGAGCTTGAACGCGCGAAGGAACCCGTTGCTCTCGACGACGTAGACGTATCCACCGGTGCTGGTCCCGAGAAACGCCGGCTTCCCCCACACTCCGTTGTATGGACCGGCTTTGTCCAGGACGGCGTCGGTCCCGCCCGGCCCCTGCGCCATGCCGCCCAGGTTGTCCCGGTCCAGCAGATACATGGTGCCGTCCTTGCCGATTTGGGCCAGCAGGTGCGGGTGTGCAGCGGTGCCGTAGCCGTCCGGGATCGCCACGGGCGCCCCGGCTCCCAGATCGGCGTCGTTGAGGTTCAACTTCGCGTTGTTGGCTGGGCTGAAGAAATCGGTGGGGGCCAGCTTGCCGTCACTGCCGACCCGGAGCCGGACCACCGCCTCTGCCAGGGTAGAGGGCGGCTTCGTTCCCGGACCTGGTTTGGGGGAAATGCCGTTCCCCGTGGTGAGCAGGATCTGACCGGGACCATCGGACACCAGTCCTCCGCCGGATTGCCAGATACCTCCCTCCGCGTTGGCGTTGCCCGATTCGGTCGCCCACATCGTCGTCTGCCGGCCGGCGGTCGATACGCCGACGACGTAGCCGACGAACGGCGCGTAGTCGCAGTGGCTGGCAAATCCTGCATATACGACCCCGTTCAGAAGCAGCAACCCGGGACGCTGCATCGCTGTCATCGGGTTGAACGGCCGGGTGGGGTCATTTGTCGGCGCGCCCTGGATGACGACGGGGAACCCGGGCTTCTCCGCACCGGTCACCACGTCCAGGGCATGCATGTACCAGTGCGGGAGCTTGGCATTTGCGCCGTCATTCGTCTTTGCAAGCAGGTAGACGCTCTTCGTCACCGGGTCGTAGACGGGAGTGGACGTGACTCCGATGTTGGGTGTGAGGTCGCCGCAACCCACCGTCGACGCCGGCCACGCTGGCCCGAGTTTGCGAGTCCACTTTGCAGCGCCGGTGGCGCTGTCCAGCCCGTAGACCGCGTTGTTTTCCGTCGCGGCAATCACGGTACTGCCGACCACGAGCGGTTGGGCGTACACCTGTCCATCCACTTTCGCGGAGAATAGCCTGCCGAAGTTAGAGGAGGCGACCGCCGATGGCGAGAGCCCGGGCTCGTCCTTGTCCCAACCAGACCGCAGCGAATCGTAGGCGATGGTCCCCACGTCCGCGACGGCGGGCCCGCTCAGTACCAGCCCGGCAAATGCGAGCGATGCTGACAACAGGGACGCCCAGGCACCCCGGGACCACGGGCGTTGCCGGGACCACGTTGCGCGAATTGGGGCCGCTCGATGCTTTGGGCGCTGCGGCGGCCCTCCCCTTCGTCCACCGCGTTGACGGCCGCTTAAATGCCCGGACGACACCCAAATATCTGTCTGATCACCCATGGTTGAGACCCGTTTCTGACCACTACATTGACTTTATTAACCCAGTACTTCGGAGCCTAAAAGCGGGGGCTTGGGGAGCGCGCGAGTGGATGCTACTCGACTTCTCGAGGGCGATTCGGGTTTTCTTCAGGTGGCTACTTGGCGGCTACTTGGGTTTTGCAATTAGCTACCTGCTTCGCCGGAAATGTCGGGCCGAGGCGCACTTCGTTCTGGCGCGGCAGCACATCATTTTCAGGCGCGAGGCAGCGGCCACACCTTGAGCTAGGGGAAGCGCGCAGCCAAGGGAATGCGCGGGTACAGGAAGCGCGCAACTAAGGGGACCGCTCAGCCAAGGGAACGCGCGGGCATGGGGAACTGCCGGGCTGGCAAGGCCGTTCCCCATCGGGATCAGGCGGGCGTGCGGGAACGTCTCAGCGTCCCGGCCCGAGCCTTTTTCGCGACGGCGGCGCGCGCCTTTCGCTGGAGGGGTCTCCCCTACCGGTTCATCACTGCGTGCAGGATTGCCGCACCCAGCGGACCTGCCGTGGCCAACACCAAAAAGCCCGCGGCGGGAACACCAAGCACCCACGCAACCCGGCGCCGTCGTGCCTGATCAACCAACCTCCGGAGGGCGGCGAAGTTCGTCTTGAGCTCATCCGGTTTGCCTGGGAAAGCGGGCTTCGTGTGCCAGGTCCGGGCATTGACGGCAGCGGCAGCGACGCGTTGGACCTCTTCCGCGTCCAGCACAGCTTTGCGCCGCTGCAGAAACCCCAGGACCTGCCGATCGCTCAGCACAATCACCTCGCGCGGCTTCTCCTTGATCGTCAGCCGCTTGGGTTCCACGATCACCACGACCGCCGTGACGTCGACGGCGGCGCCAACTGCGGTGCTGAGCAGTTTCGAGGCCCGGGCGCCCTCGTGCGCGGAGTTATTGAGGTGGCGGAGTTTCTTTCCTGAGACCATCAGGGTTTGCCCTGCTACCCAGATATTTTGGCCCGCATGGTTCTTGGTGTTGAGGGTAAAGACGCCGGCGGGACCGACCAACACATGATCGATGTCCGCCCAGCCGGAGCCCACGGGGACGGCATGCAGTACCAACCATTCGGGTCCGAGCTTTGCCAGGACCCTGCCGACGGCGATCTCGCCCAGCGCACCGCGGTACCAGGGCCAGCTGGCGTCGCTCAACGGACTGGCACCGAACACCCGCCTGAGCAGCGAACGCGGCGGAACGAGCTCCTGGACTGCCAGCAGCTCCTCGATCACGGACTGGGCCGCAAACCGCTCAGTCAACGGCGCCGACGCCGGATATCCGCTCATTGCCGCGACACTCGTGTGGGACGCATGCGACGCAGTTTAGGCGCACAAGCCCGGCCCGCAAGGAGGAGGCCGCGGCGCGCCGGAATCTTTGCTTCGTCGCGTTAGGCTCATCCCATGTCGCCCGATCGATACCTGGCCGAGCTGGCCGGCTTTCTGGACCATCTTGGCACGCTCGCCCGGCAGTCTGAGGACCGGCTTGCCCGTACCGTGCCGGCATGCCCGGACTGGACGCTCGAGCAGCTATTCGGGCATCTCGGATCAATCGAGCGGTGGGCCGCCGCCGTGGTCCGCGGGGGCGCCTTCGTCAATGAACCGGCACCGCCGGCCGAGGGCGCCGCGGCCTGGTTCCTCGAGGGCACGGAACCCTTCCTCGAGACGATGACGGCAGTTGACCCAGAGAAACCGTGTTGGGATTTCGGCCCGCCGCCGCACACCGCCGGGTTCTGGCTTCGGCGCCAGGCCCACGAACACTCCATCCACCTCATCGACGCCTGTCAGGCGCTTGGCTCTGACATCCCCGTCCTGGGGGACGACTTCATGCTCGACGGCGTCGACGAGGTCCTGGCGATGTTCGCGCCGCGCCAGCTGCGACTGGGCCGGATGCCGCCCCCGGACAGGGCCGTGACCTTCCAGGTGCCCGGGGCCGCGGGCTGGACGCTGGGCCCTGGTCCGGCCGTGGCATCGATCTCCGCCCCGGTGCCCGCCATGTACCTGGGCTTGTGGGGCCGGTCCAGCCTGGAGGATGTCGCCCTCATTGAAGGCGATGCCGACGCTGCCCTGCGCGTGCTTCGGGGCCCCCTCACACCGTGAGCCACGGATTCCGGGCTTAGGATACGAACACGTCCTGGGAAGCTGCCGACGCAACTAGAAGCCGCCGGACGCTTTCGTGACCACAGCCCGAAGGGAACCCACCGCATGTCAGATTACGCCGCCCCCGAGTCCGCAGATATTGCCCAACCCGTCCCGAGGTGGGGCATCCTCGGCACGGGGTTCATCGCCGGGCTGCAAACGCCGGACCTGATTGGCGACGGCTCAGTGGTCCAGGCCGTGGGCTCCCGAAACCTGGCGTCGGCTGCGGAGTTCGCGGCCCGGTTTCAGATCCCCTCGTCCCATGGCAGCTACGAGGACCTCGTGGCCGACCCGGACGTGGATATTGTCTACATTTCGACGCCGCACCCGTTCCACCACGAAAATGCGCTGTTGGCCCTGACCGCCGGCAAACACGTGCTGATTGAAAAGCCCTTCGCCATGAACGCCTGGCAGGCCCGGGAGATTGTGGAGCTCGCCGAGTCGAAGGGACTGATCGCCCTGGAGGCCATGTGGACCCGCTATCTTCCGCACATGGTCCGCATCCGTGAACTGATTCGATCCGGCGCCCTGGGCGACGTCCGGACAGTAATCGCGGACCACAACCAAAATCTGCCCAAGGATCCGACGCACCGCCTCAACGACCCCGCACTGGGCGGCGGCGCGCTCCTGGACCTGGGCATTTACCCCGTGTCCTTCGCCTTCGACGTCTTCGGAGCGCCCGCCGGCATCCGGGCAGCAGCCAGCATGACTGAAACCGGTGTTGACCGGCAGACCGCCATGATTTTCGAGTACGGGGACGGGCAGCAGGCCGTGCTGCACTGCGCCCTCGACACCGCGGGTCCGAACCAGGCCTCGATCATCGGCACCGAAGGCCGAATCGAGATCCCGTCAGTCTGGTACGAGCACACAGCCTTCACCCGGTACGACGCCGACGGCAACGTCGTCGAGCGCTTCGAAGAGCCGGTCGCTGGCCGCGGAATGCAATACCAGGCGCGGGAAATGGAGCGGCTCATTGCTGCACGTGCCACTGCAAACGACATCCTGCCACCACGGCAGAGCGTTCAGGTCATGGAGGCCTTGGACGAAATCAGGCGCCAGATCGGCCTTACCTACAGCAGCGACAAGAAGTAGGACGGGCGCCTCACCACCCAGCGCCGTGAGAGGCATGTCCGGTGCCCGCTCAGCCGCGTCCGATCAACTGGGCAACTCGGTCGAGCTCTTCTTCCACGTTGTAGAAATGTACGGCCAGCCGGATCCTGCCCTCGCGGACCGACGCCACCACGTTGGCCTGGCGGAACCGCGCCACCACCGCCTCGGTGTCTCTCACGGCAACGGAGACGATGGTCGAGCGGTGCTGCGCGGTGAAGGGCCGGAAGTCGGAGCCTTCCGCCGCCAGGGCGGCCTGCAGATGAAGCGCGAGCCGGGCGTTGCGTTCGAGCAAGGCATTGATGCCGAACCGGCGGAAGATGCCGAGGGCCGCCTGCTCGGCCAGGGCGGGAAACCACGCCAGCGAGGCATCCAGCTTCGAGGCCGTGGGTGAGAGGTCCATGGCCGGACCGTAGAAGCTTTCGGCCGGATTGCGGGCGGCCTTCCAGCCCGGGCCGATGGGCCGGACGCGGTCCAGCAGCCCGCTCCGGACATAGAGGTAGCCCATGCCCCGGGAGCCGAGCAGGAACTTGTGGCTCGCTGCGGCCAGGAAATCCACGCCGTCGCGCACCACGTCCAGCGGCACCGCGCCCGCCGCCTGGCAGGCGTCGACGAAGAACCAGGCGCCGGAGCGGGCAGCGACCCGGGCGAGCGCGGCCAGGTCGGTCCGGTAACCGTTGGCCGAATGAACGGCGCTTACCGCGATCAGGCGCGTGCCGCCGTCGGCCGCCTGCCCAAACGCCTCGGCCGTCACGCCGTCGCCGCCCGGCGCCACGGCGCGGACCTCGTAGCCGCGCTCCCGGAGCAGGAGCCAGGGATAGTAGTTCGAGACGAATTCGTTCTGTGCGACTACCACGTTCTCTCCGTGCTTGGCGGGTGGCAGGTTGGCGGCCACGATCCCGGCGGCTGAGCTCACGGCCGGAACGATTGCGATCTCCCCGGCCGTGGCGCCGACGATCTCCGCGAACATGGCACGGGCGTCCTCCCCTGCCCGCTCGGCTTCCAACCAGTCGAACCGGCCGGCAGACCAGCGCCCGGCCGCCAGTTCGTAGGCCTCCCTCGCGGGGGCGGAGCCGACATTCATGGTCGCGGTGTTGAGATAGATGGTGTCCTTGAGCCCGGGGAAGAGCTGGCGGATATCGGCGGCGTCCATGTCAGGGACCGTCCTAACCGTGCCCGGGCGCCGGGTTCAGGCCCCTCGCGTAGGCCGCCTGCCCCACGTGCTGGAGGCAATCGGCAATCGTGCTAACCAGCCGTACCCCGAGCGTGACGGGCGGGTCCCAGCGGGTATCGACGATTCGGTCGAAGTCGTTGTCGCCGAGGGTCTTCAGGAATTCCACTGTCTGCCGGTGAACAGCGTCGTAGTACTCGAGCAACAGCTCCGGCGGTGCCTGCACCGCGTCGACCTGTGCGCTCGTATGGCTGTAGCCGGTGTCCCGCTTGGACAGGGGCAGGTCGAAGCGGGCCGCAAACCCCTGCGAGGTCCAGACCTGGTCCAGGCCGGCGGCCGAAGCCAGTTGCACGTCCTCGACCCGGCCGAGGTGCCAGATGAGCCAGGCCATCGAGTTCCCCGTGCCTGCGGGCCGTCGGAGCAACGTGGCATCGTCGACCCCTGCCAGGGCGTCGGCCACCGTCTCATGGATCCGGCCGAAGGCGTCCAGCAGTAGTTCATTGGATTTCATCGAGTCCCCTCGCTGTTCATGATCGGTGCTTGTTCATGATCGAAGTGCTGTTCATGATCGGTGAGCCCCATGCTTGCATGGCAGCCGCAGCCGCGGATAGGGCCGAGCGTTTCGGCCTCTTCGGCGCAAGCGAAGGTAAAGCCTGCGGCAACCCGGCCGGCACAGTCCACGAGGTCTTGGCAGCGGCGACCCCCGCGCCTACCCTTACGAACTATGAGCAACCTGTTGCCTGCAGCGCAGCCGGAGCGACCGACAAGCAGTCGCTGGGAACGCCGGGACAAGTTCCATCTCGCGGGCATCACCGGCTTCGTCATCCTGCTCAATGTGGTCGGCTGGAGCGTGCTGACGCTGGCCGTGGCTCCGCAGAACTTCGCCCTGGGCCGCTCCGGTGTGTACGGGGTGGGGCTGGGCGTTACGGCCTTTCTGTTGGGAGTGCGGCACGCGTTCGACGCCGACCACATCGCCGTCATCGACAACGCCACCCGCAAGCTGGTCGGTGAGGGGCAGACCGCTCTGGGGGTGGGCTTCTGGTTCTCGCTGGGCCACTCGACCGTCGTGTTCGGCGCGGCGCTGCTCCTGGCCCTCGGCGTGAGATCGATGGCCGGCAGCGTGCAGAACGAGGACTCAGCTCTCATACAGACACTGGGGTTGGTGGGAAGCGCCGTCGCTGGGACATTCCTTATCCTGATCGGGCTGGTGAACCTCGTCTCCGTGATTGGCATCGTCCGGGTCTTCCGCGGGATGCGCACCGGCGAACTGAACGAGGCCGAGCTTGAGCATCAGCTTAACAACCGGGGCTTCCTGGCCCGAAGGCTTGGCGGAACAATCCGCAGGATCGCCAAGCCATGGCACGTCTATCCGGTCGGCCTGCTGATGGGCCTGGGATTCGACACCGCGTCCCAGATTGCCTTGCTCCTCCTCGCAGCGGGTTCCGCGGCCTTCTCCCTGCCCTGGTACGCCATCCTGGTCCTACCCGTGCTGTTCGCCGCCGGAATGAGCATCTTCGACACCGCCGATGGCGTGTTCATGTCCCGGGCGTACGGGTGGGCATTCCTCAAGCCGGTCCGCAAGGTGTTCTACAACCTGACAGTCACGGTGCTCTCGGTTGTAGTGGCACTGGTGGTCGGCGTCATCGTGCTGCTCGGGCTCGTGGCGGACAAGCTGGGAATCAATTCAGGGCCGGCGGCCACAATCGGCTCGCTGGAGCTGGAAAACGTCGGATACATCATTGTCGGTCTCTTCGTGGTCATCTGGCTGATCGCGCTCGCCGTCTGGAAATTTGGCCGGATCGAGCAACGCTGGAGCCAATCCGGCACCAGCTGAGGCCCCTGCGGCGCAGAGCGGCCAGCAAAGTGATGAATCCCTCATGACGCGATGGGTGCCGGTGGAGTTCCCGATTCGCCAGGCACTTCCGGACGCGGCGGCCGCTTCCGAGCCGATCCCCTCGGAACGGATGAATTATCTTGGCCCAGGAGCTCGTTTCTAGAGTGAAAATTCGGATTTAGTGCCGCCAGCGCCTTATTGGCAGAATTTAAGGAAAGGGTGCGGACGAAAGTCCGCACCCAATTTTGCGGAAACGCTTCCGTGACGATTCCAGCCACCACAGGGAGCACCATCCATGATTTCCGTCAGCCAGGTCTCAAAGAGCTACGGCTCCGGGCCGACTGCGGTCCGGGCCCTCGACGACGTCGCGCTGTCTGTCGCCCGCGGCGAGATTTTCGGCGTCGTTGGCCAGAGCGGCGCCGGTAAGAGCACGCTGATCCGCACCATCAATTCCCTGGAGCTTCCGGATTCTGGGAGCGTGAAGGTCGATGGCCGCGAGATGACCACACTGTCCGGCGCAGCCCTGCGAGAAGCACGGCACAACATTGGCATGATCTTCCAACACTTCAACCTGCTCAGCAGCAGGACCGTGCAGGCGAATGTGGAACTGTCGTTGGAGATCACAGGCGCCGGGCGCGCAGCCCGGCGCTCCCGGGCTCTCGAGATCCTCGAACTCGTGGGCCTGCACGGCAAGGCCTCCGCCTACCCCGCACAGTTGTCTGGCGGACAGAAGCAGCGCGTCGGCATTGCCCGTGCGCTGGCTTCCAACCCCACAGTACTGCTCAGCGACGAGGCGACCTCAGCACTGGATCCGGAGACGACCCGGCAGATTCTTGATCTCATTCGGAAACTGAGCAGGGACCTTGGGCTGACAGTGCTGCTCATCACGCACGAAATGGATGTCGTGAAGCGGATTTGCGACTCCGCTGCCGTCATGAGCGGGGGACGGATCCTTGAGCAGGGACCCGTGGATCAGCTGCTGACGACAGAAAAATCCCTGCTGGGCCAGGCGCTGTTCCCCATGGGAGAGATCCCGGAGACGCCCAGCGCCATCATTGACATCACCTTTAGCGGCGTCAAAACCGACCGGCCCGTGATCGCCCAGCTGGCGCGCAAGCATGGCATCGACGTCGGAATCCTGGGTGCCGCAGTTGAAACCGTCCGCGGACTCCAGACGGGCCGCACCCGGCTCGAGCTGCCCGGTGATGAGCGGACCGTGGCCGCCGCCGTGGCCGATCTCCGTTCCCAAGGACTCTTCGTGGAGGTAGTCAAGTGATCGACCGTAACGACCCGTACTTTTGGTCGGACCTGCTGGACACGATCCTCAAAGGCGCGGGAGAGACGTTTTACACCGTTGGCCTCAGCCTGCTGTTTACGATTCTTTTCGGCCTGGCCGCCGGAGTCCTGCTCGTGACCACCGAATCCCGTGGCCTGCTGGCGAAGCTCTTCGGCAGCCGGGCGCTCGGGTTCGCTGTCAACCGCGTGCTCGACGTCGTGGTGAACATTGGCAGATCCGTCCCCTTCATCATCCTCATGATCCTGCTCATTCCGTTTACCCGCCTGCTGGTTGGATCCTTCATCGGACCGACCGCGGCGATTGTCCCGCTGACCATCGCCGGCATTCCTTTCTTCGCCCGGCTGGTGGAGATAGGCATCCGCGAAGTGCCTGTGGGACTCATCGAAGCCGCCCAGTCGCTGGGCGCCAGCCGGTGGACCATCCTGACCAAGGTCATGGTTGCCGAGGCAGTCCCGGCCCTGGCGCTCGGGCTGTCCACCACCGTGGTCGGACTCATCGGCTACTCCGCCATGGTGGGCGCGGTAGGCGGCGGCGGCCTCGGGGACGTCGCATTCCGCTACGGCTACCAGCGCTACAGCCCGGAATACATGTTCGGAGTTGTCATCCTCCTGGTCCTGCTGGTGCAGGTCTTCCAGTCCCTGGGCAACTTCGCGGCGCGGCGCCTGTCCCACCGGTAGCCACCGCCCGCACCGCACCGCACCCCCAGCTAAAACAGCAACCCCAGCTAAAACCGCAAACCCCACCCCAATGCCCCATCCCCTTCTGCGAAAGAGTCCCAAATGTTCCGTGCACAAATCCTGAAGGCTGCCTCGACCGGCGCGGCCGCCATCCTCGCCCTCTCCGCCTGCGGCGCGGGTTCCGCCAGCCAAGGCGGGGCCGCCGAGACCATCAAGGTCGGTGCCCTCGCGGTTCCCGCCGGGGACATGTTGAAGCAAGTCCAGCGGGAACTCGCCCCCAAACAGGGCCTCACCGTGGACTACAAGGAGTTCAGCGACTACAACACACCCAACGCGGCTGTGAGCGACGGCGACATCGACGCCAACCTGTTCCAGAACACCACCTTCATGGAGACCTACAACAAGGCTTCCGGCAAGAGCCTCGTCAGCGTGGGCAAGGTGTATCTGCCGCCGATGGCCCTGTACTCCAATGAGGTGGCTAACCTTGCGGCCCTTCCCGACGGCGCCTCGGTCGCCATCCCCAACGACCCCACCAACGAGGCCCGGGCCCTGAAGCTGCTGGCGTCCAAGGGACTGATTGACGTCAGTGAAAACCCGATCACGCTCAAGGACATCAAGGCCAACCCAAAGAACCTCCAGTTCACGGAGATCGAAAACGCCAGCCTGCCGCAGGCCCTCAACGACAAGGACGCGGCAATCGTGACACTGGCATTTGCCCTACCTGCCGGCCTGAGCGCCGACAAGCAGCTGCTGGTCGAGGGCAAGGACAGCGCCTACTACAACGTCCTGGCAGTGAAGGCCGAAATGAAGGATGACCCGCGGGTGCAGAAGCTCTACAAGATCCTGACCTCGCAGGACATGAAGGATTTCATCCAGACCAAATTCAAGGGCCTGGTGATCCCTGCCAGCTGACCGCTTGGCGCCTCCCTGGCCCCTCACCCGGACCATCCGGTTCGGGTGAGGCGCCGGCCTGCGGGACGGGCCTATGGTCAGGGCATGGGACTATTACGCCGCCGCCATGACGAACCCGCAGCCCAGCGGTTTCAGATGCGCGAGAAATTGCTGTCGATTGGCGATGACTTCTGGATCGAAGACGACCAGGGCAGACGCGCCTACAAGGTCAATGGCAAGGCAGTTCGTGTCCGGGACACGTTCGTCTTGGAGGACGCCTCGGGAAACGAGGTGGCGCACATCCAGGAGCGCAAGCTCTCAATCCGGGACAAGGTCTCCATCGAGCGCGGCGGCGACACCGCAGCGACGGTCCACAAGGCGCTGGTCGGGCTCCGCGATCGCTTCGCCATCGATGTGAAAGACGGCGCCGACATGAAGGCGCACGGCAACATCGTCGACCATGAATACGAGATAGAGCGCGACGGCCACACGGTCGCCACGATCTCCAAGAAATGGTTCCGCGTGCGTGAGTCCTACGGCGTCGAAGTCGCTGAAGGCCAGGACGTCCCGCTCATCCTGGCAATCACCGTCGCCATCGACTCCTTGACCTAGCCCGTTCAGCGAACATGGCGCCGAGGAACCGCCCCCGCTCCCTGCTAGCCCCGACCCTGTGGAGGTTGTTCGGGTTCTTGACAGCGAGCGCGGTCTGCGGCGTGCTGGCCGCCAGCCTCTTGGTGCCCACCGTGGCCGCGACCGGTGTCGCCGTCAGCGATTCGATCAAATTGTTCAACGGCCTCCCGTCGGAGCTGACCGTTGATCCGCCGTCGGAGTCGACCAGGGTGCTCAGCGCCGACGGGAAAACGATCGCAACCTTCTTCGCGGAAAACCGCGTGAAGGTCAGGCTCGACCAGATGTCCCCGTACGTCAAGGACGCGATCGTCGCGATCGAGGACCGCCGCTTCTACGAGCACGCCGGCATTGATCCCCAAGGGATTGTCCGGGCGCTGGTGTCCAACCTGACCAGCGGCGGGAGGCAGGGCGCCTCCACACTGACGCAGCAGTACGTCACCAACGTGCTCAATGAATCCCTGGTCTCTGCGGACAGGGGCGATCAGATTGTCCTCAATGGGCAGAAGAGCATGGCCGACAAGATTCGCGAGATGAAGCTCGCCGTCGAATTGGAGAAGAGGTTCACCAAGGACCAGATCCTTGAGGGGTACTTGAACATCGTGTTCTTTGCCCGGGATGCCTACGGCATTGAAGCCGCGGCCCGATATTTCTTCAACACCACGGCCAAGGACCTCACGCTGCCGCAAGCAGCCCTGCTGGCAGGTCTCGTGAACAGCCCCAGCTTCTACAATCCCGCCCTCCATCCGGAAAACGCCGTCCAGCGACGCAACCAGGTGCTCGGCAGAATGCTCAAGGACGGCGCTATCTCGAAGGCGCAACATGATGCCGCCGTCGCCGCCCCGGTGGGCCTGAAGATCACCCCCGGGATGCAGGGATGCGCCG
Source organism: Arthrobacter sp. 05L421 (assembly GCF_056397785.1). NCBI lineage: Bacteria > Bacillati > Actinomycetota > Actinomycetes > Micrococcales > Micrococcaceae > Arthrobacter > Arthrobacter sp. 05L421. The sequence goes on along the minus strand of NZ_JBFTOC010000029.1, from coordinate 20,799 downwards.
GCGCCGAAATGGCACCGTACTTCTGCGACTACGTTTCCCACCTCATCCTCAACAACCCGGCCTACGGCGCGGGTATTGCCGAGCGTGAGAGGAAGCTGTTCCGCGGCGGCCTGACCATCAGAACCACCCTGGACAGCCGGCTCCAATTGGCCGCGCAGGCGCAGGTGGATGCCACAGCCGGGGCGAACCCGGACAAATGGGGGGCCGCGATGGTCTCGATCGCGCCCGGAACGGGCAAGATCCTGGCGATGGCGCAAAACACCGTCTTTCTCCCGGCGCCCGGAAAATTCGATACGCAGTTGAACTTCAACGTCGATTCCAAGGATGCCAACGGCAACGACCTCAACGGAGCCGGCGGCTTCCAGCCTGGTTCCACCATGAAACCGTTCACGTTCGCCGAATGGCTCAACGAGGGCAAATCCCTGACCGCCATGGTGGACGCCTCCCGGCGGTCCTATCCCCTCGGATTCCGGTGGAGGTCAAGCTGCGGCAGGGTGCTCGGTGCCTACAGCACGGCGCAGAAAGCCCTCGGCGCCGCGGACGACCTGCAGAACAATGACCTGGGATACTACCGCCGCATGCCCGTGAACTACGGGCTGTACAACTCCATCAACACCGCCACCTTCGCCGAGGCCGCCCAGCTGGATTTCTGCGGCATCCAAAAAATGGTGGACGCCGCAGGGATCCACAGCGGCGTGGACAACGCCCAGGTCATCATGCACCAGCTCGGCAACCTGCTCGGCGCCATCGGCGTGGCCCCGCTCCATCTGGCCAATGCCTTTGCCACCTTCGCCAACGACGGCAAATACTGCACGCCCATAGCGATCACGGCAGTAACCGACGCAGCGGGACAGAAGCTGCCGGCCGAGACCAGCGCCTGTCACGGTGCGATCAAGCCCGAGGTCGCCCGCGGTGTCAACTCCGTGCTGCAGGATGTGCTCAAGCGCGGGTCAGGCGTTTACATCAAGCCCAAGGTCCAGGACAAGTTTCCGACCGCTGCCAAGACGGGCACCTCCAATACCAACGGCGCCACCTGGGTAGTGGGCTACACGTCCGGCCTCGCCACGGCCTCCTTCTTCGGCGACACCCTCCACGGCCAGAAGCGGCCCGGTCAGAACATCACCGTCAACGGCAAGTTCTACAAGGCCATCGACGGGTACATGCTCGCCGGCCCGCAGTGGGCGAACTACATGCTGAAGGTAGCCGGTTACTACCCCGCCGCTGCCTTCCCGAAACCGCCGGAGTCCATGACCCGGAAGCAGTCCGTGCCCCGGACACCGTGCTACCCCCGGTTCTATCGTGCGCGGTGTCGTTGACCTTGTCCCAGGACGCTCTGGATCCGAATCCGCCCCTACGCCACCGGGCTATACCATCGGGCCCGGAGCCTCTATCCTCTTGCCATGAGGGACGGGGGCAAATTCCGGCGAGGGGATTCGCGACACCGCACGCGGGTGGCTCGTGACTACCGATAGCGCCCAGCAGCAGGACAACTACGACGCTTTCCTGTCGCGGCTGGACGCCGCCACCACCAGCCTGAACACCCGGGCCGGCTCGCTGGACAAGGCGATGGCAGCGGTCTCGTTGCTGTTGGGACCATACGAATCCGCCGTCCGGAAATGGGAACGACGGCGCCATTACGTCAGTGAGCAGCTCGCCGCGCACTCCGGGTCCCCGCAGTCCTACACCGCTCTTTGCGAGCTCCACATCGTGGCAGGAAAGATGGAATCGATGCTGCGCGGCCGTGTCGAGCGCGTCACCGAAAAACTGGCCATCATGCAAGTCCGGCGCGAGGCCATCGACAAGGCACTGCTGGAGCTTGAGCTGAGCAGAATCAAACTGACGTCGTCCCGGATGCTCTCACAGGACCGCCAAGAGCTCAGCAGCATCTTTTCGGAACTCGCCGGCACCACCGTTGCCACCGGCGCCATTCCCGATACAGGGCTGCTCACCGATCTCAAGGAAGCACGCGAGGCAATCATCCTGGCCGAAGCGCTCATGGAAGTGAAGGGGTACTAATCATGGAAATTTCACGGCGCGATCAGCCCCGCAAGGACACTGTCGCTCTTGTTCGCTGGTCAAAGAAACCTGGCGAAAACCCCGTGTTCAAGTTCATCATTTCCAGCATTTTCGGATTGGTCCTGTGCCTGTTCCTGATGATCTTCCTGCCCTTCCTCAGGAGTTTCGGTGCCATGGTTTTGTTTATCTTCCTCTTCGCCGCGCTCCTCACGGTGCGCACAGTCTCGGCCCAGAGGCGCTTCATGAAGGGGCTGACCAAGCGGGTGAATGACACCCTCGCCGAGGTCACCAGCAGCCCTGGCGACCAACTGTCGGTCAAGCAATTCCGGCACATGACCAAGAGCGGCGAGCAGCTTCCGCTCCTTGTCAGCGGCTTGCCCGGATTGAACCTGCATGTGGCCCGGGCTTCAACGCTGGAGAGGAATGCGCCGGAGAAATGGGTCGCCGTCTTCACGGTGGTCCCTCCGGAGAACGGGACCGCCAGCTTCGACCGCTTGGTGGCAGCCGCCGTCGACGCCGGCCACCGGTACCAGCAACCTGGTTAGTCGGCCGCCCCGCTGATCAGATCCAGCACGCGGCGCAGCGCCGGATTACGGGCTTCCCGCCTCCAGATGGCATGCAGTTCGACCGGATCGGTCTCGAAACCACCCAGTTCGATGTATTCCACGCCCTCGATGCCGAGGGCCGTTGAGGATTGTGGGACCAGGGCTATTCCCCGCCCGGCCGCGACCAGGAAGATCATGGTCAAAATCTGGCTGACCGTGTGGACAAACGTGGGGTGGGATGAGACCAGGCTGATCACCAGGTCATAGAAGTAGCGCGCCTGGGTGGGCGAGTGCATGATCAGGTCTTCGCCGTGCAGGTCCTCGACGCTCACGAGCCGGTCCAGGCGGGTGAAACGGTGCCCTGCGGGGACCGCCACCATGATCGGCTCCCGATAGAGCAGGCGCGAATCGAAAAGGTCCTCATCAAAGGGCGGGCGGGCTAGCCCGAGGTCAATCTCGCCGTTGATCAGGGCGGCTGTCTGGTCCTTGGTCACCATCTCGCGCAGGTCGATATCGACATCCGGAAGCGCGCTCGAGATCTCATTGAGCAGGGCACCGAGCAGCCCGAACGTCGATGCCGCCGTAAAGCCAATGCGGACGAAGCCGGCCGAGCCCTGGGATATTCTCCGGGCCATGCTTGGCGCGGCTTCGGCGAGTTCCAGCAGCTTGACCGCATCCGTGAGGAAAGCCGAGCCGGCGGCCGTCAGCGCGACGCCCCGGTTGTCACGCTCAAACAGCTGCACGCCGATTGACTTTTCGAGCTTTTGAATCTGCCGGCTCAGGGGCGGCTGGGTCATGTTGAGCCGCACGGCAGCGCGGCCAAAGTGGAGTTCCTCAGCGACGGCGACGAAGCCACGTAGTTGGTCCAGGGAATACATAATGCCGAAACAGTATCACGCCATGCCTTAATCGTCTTGGACACGCATCACTGACCACCCTAATGTTCAGTGGGAGCCGCCGACGTGACGGAACTCACCGAGAACGGCTCCATCCTCGCAGCGAACATTCAAGGGAGAATCTTCATGATTAAGTCCACCTTCAGCCGACGCTCTGTTCTCGGCGCGGGAACCGGCCTCGCACTCGCCCTGGCCCTGACCGCCTGTGGCGGCAACGTTGCAGGCAACAGCGCCCCGGCGGACGGCAGCAAGTTCCCGTCGGGTCCCGTGACGCTGACCATCGGGGCGGCCCCCGGAGGCAGCACGGACCTGATCGGCCGCGCCCTGGCGGAGAACGCCAGCTCGGGCCTGGGCGCACCGATCCCGGTGGTCAACAAGCCGGGCGCCAACGGCGCACTCGCCACCAAGGAAGTCGGCGGCGCCAAGGCGGATGGCCAGACGCTCGTCATCCTGAATGCCTCGCTCTTCGCCATCACCCCGCTGGCCGTGTCGGCCGATGAAACTGTCAAGATCGAGGACTACGAGGTCATCACCGGGATTTCCCAGGACGACTACGTTCTGGTCACAAATGCCAGTTCCGGGATGAAGACAATGGAGCAGCTCACCACGGCGGGGAAGAAGTTCAACTTTGCCACCACCGGCGTCGGCACAGGCAGCCAGCTCGCCCAGGCCCTGCTGTTCAAGCAGGCCGGAATCGAAGGCACCGATGTGCCGTTCGACGGCGGCGCTCCCGCCATGACTGCTCTCTTGGGAAACCAGGTCGATGTTGCCACCATCCAGCTGGCCGAAGCGATGCCGCAGATCAAGGCGGGCAAGCTCAACCCGGTGGTTGTCTTCTCGAAGGAACGGAACCAGTACCTGGCCAACACTCCGACGGCCATCGAAGCGGGCTACGACGTTCCGGTTTCGCAGTTCAGGGCCGTCGCGGCGCCGAAGGGCACCCCGGAGCCGGTGCTCGAGAAACTGCGGGCAGCCTTCAAGACCGCCTTCGCCTCCGACGCGTACAAGGCATTCAACAAGCAAAACCTGTTTACTGCAGCGGAAAACGACGGAGCACAGGTCGCGAAGGACTGGGCAGCGGATGCGGCGAAGTTCAAGGAACTTGCACAGAAGTACGACGTGAACCTGGGCGGCGGGAAGTGACGTCAAGCTCCCAGCAGGAGGCTCCCCCGGTCGCCTCCACCGCGCACGCAGCCTCCGGCACCGGGTACTCAGCAGCCGAAGCCGATCCTGTCGAGCCGCTGACGGCCGAACAACTGGCAGCTGAATGGGACGAGGAACGGCCCCCGGCTGCCGGGCCTCTCGCCAATGTGGCGGCGGGTGTCGTGACGGCATTGCTCGGTGTTGCCGGCGTTGCACTGTCGCTGTCCATGGGCATCGGCACCCCGGAACGCCCGGAAGCCGGTATGTGGCCCCTCATCATCAGCCTGGTGATGGCGGTTCTGTCCGTGGCACTGCTGCTCTTCGGGCGCAAGACCCTGGACGCCGAGGCGTTTTCTTCTTCCAGCTGGCAGGTCGCTGCCGGCGTGGGGACCCTGATCGGGTTCGTCCTCGTCATCGGCCTGACCGGTTTTGAGATCCCCACGTTGCTCCTCACGTTCTTCTGGCTCAGGTTCCTTGGCAAGGAGACGTGGCGGATGTCGACCCTCCTGAGCGCAATCGTCACCGCCGCCTTCTACCTGATCTTCGTCGTGGCACTCAGCGTGCCCATCCCCCACCTTTTCTAGGGAAAATCATGGACATTTTCGGACCAGTCCTCAACGGATTCGGCGTCGTGCTGGAACCCACGAACCTGCTGTATTGCCTCATCGGCGTCGTCATCGGGATGCTCATCGGCGTTCTCCCCGGCCTTGGCCCGGCGGCCACCATCGCCATCCTCCTGCCCTTGACCTACGGCGTGGAACCCGTGACTGCCATCATCATGCTGTCCGGCATCTTTTACGGCGCGCAGTATGGCGGCACCATCACTTCGGTCCTCCTCAGGCTGCCAGGCGAAGCGTCCTCCGTGGTCACCGTCTTTGACGGCTACGCGCTGGCCCGGCAGGGCCGGGCGGGAACGGCGCTCGGGATAGCGGCCATCGGATCCTTCTTCGGAGGAACCGTATCCATCATCGGGCTGACGCTCCTGGCACCAATCGTCGCCGGCTTCGCCCTCAGCTTCGGGCCGCCGGAGTACACCGCCCTCGCCATGCTGGGCATCCTGTTGGTCGCTACCGTGAGCAACGGCAGCAAAATCAAATCGATCATCGCCGCTTCCCTCGGGCTGCTGCTGGCAACCGTGGGCCGCGACGGCTTCACGGGGGAATCGCGGTTCACCTTCGGCAGCCTGTCCCTCTCGGACGGCCTGGACTTCGTTCCAATCGCCATGGGCATCTTTGGGCTCGGCGAAATCCTGTACAACCTCGAGGAACGCCACAACAAGGTGCAGGCACCCGCCAAAGTGGCCAACGTTTGGCCCTCGCGAAAGGACCTCAAGGAATCGTCCGGGGCTATCGGCCGGGGCTCGCTGCTGGGATTCTTCCTGGGAATCCTGCCCGGCGGCGGTGCCACCATCGCCTCCCTGGCGGCCTACGCCATGGAGAAGAAACGCGCCAAGAACCCCGAGCGGTTCGGCCGCGGGGCAGTGGAGGGTGTCGCGGCACCGGAAAGTGCGAACAACGCCGCGGCTACGTCGTCCTTCATCCCGCTCCTGACCCTGGGCATTCCGGCCAACGCCACCATGGCGATCATCTTTGGTGCGCTGCTGATCCAGGGCGTCACCCCCGGACCGCAGCTCGTGGCGGACAATCCGGAGCTGTTCTGGGGCGTCGTCAACTCGATGTACATCGGAAACATCCTGCTGCTGATCATGAGCATTCCGCTGGTCGGCGTCTTCGTGAAAATCCTCCGGATCCGGGCCGCAATCCTGGCACCGATCACGGTGCTCATCACCCTGATCGGTGTGTACACCATCAACAACAGCATTTTCGATATCTGGCTGGTCATCGCCTTCGGCGTCCTCGGCTACCTCATGAAGAAGTTCGGCTTTGAGCCGGGCCCGCTGGTGCTGGCCTTTGTTCTCGGATCATTGCTCGAGGAGAACCTGCGGCGCTCCCTGCTCCTGTTCGGCGGCGATCCGGCAGGCTTCGTCACGCGCCCCATCTCGGGTGTTCTCCTGCTCCTGTTCCTGCTGGTGGTACTCCTGCCCCTGCTGCAGAAAGCAGTCAAGAAAGCACGGGCCAACCGGTCACAGACCACGGCACCGCACACGGAAAAGGAAAAGGAAACGGTATGACTATCTTGATCGGCTACGTGCCCACCCCGGAAGGCGAGGCAGCACTCGATACGGGAATCGCCGAGGGCAAGCTGCGCAGCGAAAACATCGTCATTCTCAATTCGCCGCGCAAGGGCGCGCCGGTAGACGCCGCCCTCGCCTCCGCTGACCAGGTTGCCGCACTGCTGAAGCGGGCCCACGATGCCGGGGTAACGGCGTCGATCCGCCAGCCGGGCCACACGGACGACCTCACTGATGAGTTCATCGACATCTCCGACGAGATCGATGCTTCCCTGATCGTCATCGGACTCCGCCGGAGGTCGCAGGTGGGGAAGTTCATCCTCGGGAGCCACTCCCAGCGGATCCTCCTGCAGGCCGACCGGCCGGTCCTGGCCGTGAAAGCCGGCGAAAAGTCCTAAAGCCCGCCCCAGTCCCCCCTCCAGCAGCCCACACCGGGCCGCGGACCGCCACGCCAGGAGTATCAGAGCCGTGAACCAGCCAGTCAGCCCCGTCGGACCCCACCGGTTCAAGGACATCACCATCACTCCGGTGGCATTCAAGGATCCTCCCCTTCTCAACGCAGTCGGCGTGCACGAGCCGTTTGCGCTGAGGGCCATCGTGGAAGTCACCACCGACACCGGAATCTCGGGCCTCGGCGAAACCTACGGGGACGCCCCGCACCTTGAACGCCTGCGGCTGGCCGCGGGGGCCCTGGCCGGGGCGGACGTCTTCAACATCAATGACATGCGGCGCCGGGTCATCACGGCCTTGAGCGCCGACACCACGGTGGGCGGCCACGGGATGTCCGGCATGGTCACCGGCTCCAGCACACCGGACCGGGTGCTTTCCCCGTTCGACGTGGCATCGCTGGACATCCAGGGAAAAATCCTCGGGCGTCCCGTGAGCGACTTGCTCGGTGGCGCGGTGCGGGCCGAAATCCCCTTCAGTGGCTACCTTTTCTACAAATGGGCCGGGCACCCCGGCCACGAGGAAGACTCCTGGGGAGCGGCGCTGGATCCGGAAGGCATCGTCCGGCAGGCCCGCCGGATGGTGGACGACTACGGCTTCACAGCCCTCAAGCTCAAGGCGGGCGTATTTCCGCCAGAGGAAGAAGTGGCCGCCATCAAAGCACTCCGGGACGCGTTCCCGGACCTCCCACTGCGGATCGATCCCAATGCCGCCTGGACCGTGGAGACCTCCATCCGTGTGGGCAAGGACCTCGACGGGGTGCTGGAGTATCTAGAGGACCCCACGCCGGGTCTCGACGGCATGGCTGAAGTGCGACGCAACGTGTCCATGCCGCTCGCGACGAACATGTGTGTGGTCAGTTTTGGCGACGTGCCTGGATCCGTCGACGTCGGAGCCGTGGACGTGATCCTTTCTGACCACCACTTCTGGGGCGGCCTTCGGCGCTCCCAGGCTTTGGCGGGCATCACCGAGACCTTCGGTTTGGGGCTGTCCATGCACTCCAACTCGCACCTGGGCATCAGCCTGGCCGCCATGGTCCACCTCGCTGCGGCCACCCCCAACCTTGACTATGCGTGCGACACCCACTGGCCGTGGAAGGAACCCGACGAGGACGTCATCGTGCCGGGACCCCTGGTGTTCCGCAACGGGGCCGTGGGTGTTCCCACCGCGCCGGGGCTCGGCGTCGAGCTGGACCGCGATGCCCTGGCACGGCTCCATGAGCAGTACCTGCAGTCCGGCATGCTCAACCGTGACGACACCGGCTACATGCAGAGCCTTCATCCTGACTACGAATTGGAATCCCCGCGATGGTGAATGCCCGAATTACTTGACTGGCCTGGGATTCAGCATCAGTGAACAAGCACGCTCATGGACTGTCACGACGGACACGTTTGCGGATACTCGCCTGCTGACCCCGCATCACAGCAATGCATAAAGGGTATCAACCCATACAGAAATAGGCTTAGACAGACATAGATCCACTGCTTAGGCTGAAATGGAACCAACACCCCACCCGCCCATCACGGCGCTCACCCGGAGGACCACATCGTGGCAAAGTACACACCCCAGGAACTGGCGAACGTCCTCAAGGACGGCCTGCTCTCTTTCCCCGTCACCTCGTTCGATGCCCAGCTGCAGTTTGATGAGGAAAACTACCGCAAGCACCTCGCCTGGCAGGCCAGCTTCCCGGTGGCCGGACTCTTCGCGGCAGGCGGAACCGGAGAAGGCTTTTCGCTGACCCCGGCCGAATCCGAGCGTGTGGTCCGGGCCGCCGTCGAGGAAGTCGGCGGCGTCGTCCCGGTTCTCGCCTCCGCCGGCGGCTCGACTGCCCAGGCCGTCGAGAACGCCCGCGCCGCGGAAGCCGCCGGCGCCGAAGGCATCCTGCTGCTCCCGCCTTACCTGACCGAAGCGGACCAGGGCGGCCTGATCGAACACGTCAGCGCCATCTGCCGGTCCACCTCCCTCGGCGTCATCATCTACAACCGTGCCAACGCGATCTACAAGGACACCACCGTCGCCACGCTGGCCGACCGCCACGAGAACCTGATCGGCTTCAAGGACGGCGTGGGCGACCTCGAGCACGATGCCCGCGTGTACGCCAAGCTCGGCGACCGCCTGTTCTACCTCGGCGGCCTCCCGACGGCGGAGACCTTCGCGCTCCCGCTGCTGCAGCTGGGCATGAGCACCTACTCCAGCGCCATGTACAACTTCGTGCCCCAGTTTGCCCTGGACTTCTACCAGGACGTCCGCAACCAGGACCGGATCGCCGTCAACAAGAAGCTCAACGAGTTCGTGATCCCGTACCTGGACATCCGCGACCGGGTGAAAGGCTACTCGGTCTCGATCGTCAAGGGCGGCCTCGACGCGATCGGCCGCTCCGCCGGCGGAGTCCGTCCGCCGTTGCAGAACCTGGCACCCCAGGACCTCGCAGACCTCAAGTCCCTCATCGCTACCGTTTCCTAGGAGGACGCACCGTGACACTCACCGGACGCTCACTCATCGCAGGCCAGGCCGTCGCCGGGGACGGCAAGACGGCCCACGCCTTCAATCCCGCCACCAATGCCCAGCTCGAGCCCGGCTACACGCTGCTCACCGAGGAGCAACTGAACGACGCCACCTCAGCGGCAGCGGCGGCCTACCCATCCTTCAGCACGCTCAATCCGGAAACCCACGCCCGGTTCCTCGAGGCCATTGCCGAGAACATCGAGGCGATCGGTGAGGAACTCGTCACCCGCGCGGGTCAGGAGACTGGGCTGCCGGCCGCAAGACTCCACGGCGAACGTGCCCGCACCACCGGCCAGCTCCGGCTCTTCGCCGGAGTCGTCCGCCAGGGCGACTTCCGCGGGGTCCGCATCGATCCGGCCCTGCCGGAGCGCACGCCGCTCCCCCGCGCCGACATCCGCCAGCGGCAGATCCCGCTGGGCCCGGTAGCCGTCTTCGGCGCCAGCAACTTCCCGCTCGCGTTCTCGACGGCGGGAGGAGACACCGCCTCCGCCCTCGCCGCCGGCTGTCCCGTGGTCTTCAAGGCCCACAACGCCCACCCCGGCACGGGCGAGCTCGTCGGCCAGGCCATCGTCAAGGCCGTCAAGGACCTGGGCCTGCACCCCGGCGTCTTCTCGCTGATCTACGGCCCCGGGGCCAGCATCGGCCAGGCCCTCGTCGCCGATCCGGCCATCAAGGCCGTCGGCTTCACCGGTTCGCAGTCCGCCGGCATCGCCCTGATGCGCACCGCCGCCGCCCGGCCGGAACCCATTCCGGTTTATGCGGAAATGTCCTCGCTCAACCCGGTCTTTGTCTTCCCCGGCGCCCTCGCCGGCACCGCCGGAGAAATTGATGCGCTGGCGCAGCAGTACGTCACCGCCGTCACCGGCAGCTCCGGCCAGCTGTGCACCTCCCCCGGCCTGCTGTTCGCCCCGGCCGGTGAGGCAGGGGATAAACTGGCTGCCGCCGTCGGCCGGGCCGTGTCCTCCTGCGCTGGGCAGACCATGCTGACCGCTGGCATCGCCGGGTCCTGGAACGCAGGCGCCGGGGCCCTGGGCTCCGCCGGGAACGTCAGCGTCATCGGGCAAGGCGCCGAAGGGGCAACGAAGAACGCCCCCGCTCCCGCCATCTTCGGCACATCCGTCGCCGAGTTCGTGTCCAACCCCGTGCTGCACCAGGAAATCTTCGGCGCCGCCAGCCTGGTGATCCGCTACTCAACCACCGAGGAACTCGTGGACGCCGCCAACCGGCTCGAAGGCCAGCTGACCGCCTCCCTGCAGCTGACCGAAGCGGACTACCGGGCGGCGGCACCGCTCATCCCGGTACTGGAACAGAAGGTCGGCCGGATCATCGTCAACGGCTGGCCGACCGGCGTTGAAGTAGGCCACGCCATGGTGCACGGCGGCCCGTTCCCCGCCACATCGGACACCCGGACCACTTCCGTGGGCACGTTGGCGATCAACCGCTTCCTGCGGCCCGTCGCCTACCAGAACCTGCCCCAGGAGCTGCTCCCGGTGCCGCTGCAGGACCCCAACCCCTGGCACCTCAACCGCCGGATCGACGGCGTCGTCGAAGCCGCCGCGGCAGAAGAGGCAGCAACAGAGAAAGCGGAGGCCAACGCGTGAGCACGCAGCCCACCATTGCCCACGTTGAAGTGGTCCCGGTCGCCGGGCACGACAGCATGCTGATGAACCTCAGCGGCGCGCACGGCCCGTTCTTTACCCGCAACATCGTGATCATCACGGATTCTGACGGCCGCACCGGCCTCGGCGAAGTGCCGGGCGGGGAGAAGATCCGCGCCACCATCGAGGAGGCCGGCGCCTTCCTGGCCGGCAAGCCCGTGGCCCGCTACCGCTCCCTGCTGCGGGACGTCGCGGCGAAGTTCGCCGACCGCGACGCCGGCGGCCGCGGCCTGCAGACGTTTGACCTGCGCACCACCGTCCATGCCGTCACCGCCGTCGAATCCGCCCTCCTTGACCTGCACGGACAGTTCCTCGGGGTTCCGGTCGCGGAATTGCTCGGCGACGGCCAGCAGCGCAGCTCGGTGCCCATGCTCGGCTATCTGTTCTTCATCGGCGACCCCGGCCGGACGGATTTGCCGTACCTGGTGGAAGACGCGCCCGCAGACCGGTGGGAAAAGCTCCGCCGGCAGGAAGCCATGACGCCCGAGGCCGTGGTGGCCCTGGCCGAAGCAGCCCAGGAACGGTACGGCTTCAGCGACTTCAAGCTCAAGGGCGGCGTGCTCTCCGGTGACGCCGAGGTGGATGTGGTGACGGCCCTGGCCAAGCGCTTCCCGGAGGCCCGAATCACCCTTGATCCCAACGGCGCCTGGCTCCTGGAGGAGGCCACCCGCCTGGGCAAACGCATGCAGGGCGTGGTGGCGTATGCCGAAGACCCCTGCGGCGCGGAAGGCCGCTTCTCCGGACGCGAGGTCATGGCCGAATTCCGCCGAGCCACCGGGCTGAAAACCGCCACGAACATGATCGCCACGGACTGGCGCGAAATGTCCCACGCCATCCGCAGCAACGCCGTCGACATTCCCTTGGCGGACCCGCACTTCTGGACCATGCACGGCTCCGTCCGGGTGGCGCAGATGTGCGCCGAATTCGGCCTGACCTGGGGATCGCACTCGAACAACCACTTCGACATCTCGCTCGCCATGTTCACCCACACCGGCGCGGCGGCCCCGGGCGAGATCACGGCGCTGGACACGCACTGGATCTGGCAGGACGGCCAGGGGCTCACCAAGGACCCGCTGCAGATCAAGGACGGCGCGATCAAGGTTCCGGACGCTCCCGGCCTCGGCATCGAGCTGGACCGCGACGCCCTGAACAAGGCACACCACCTGTACCTGGAACACGGCCTGGACGCCCGCGATGACAGCGTAGGCATGCAGTACTACGTCGACGGCTGGTCCTTTGACCCCAAGCGGCCCTGCCTTGTTCGATGAGGATGGTTCGCTGAAGAAATCCCGGGCCGCGGGGCAGACACGTCAATTGTCGGCTCCGTCATCGCCGTCGGATATCTCGCGGCCCGGTTCCGGGTCCTCGGACCGTAGGTCCAGGGTGCCCTGACCCGCACCGCCTTTTACGTCACCAACCCCGGCATTGCTGTTCACATTGGTGGCCGGAAGCGATATCCGGGCCGCGCTGGGAACGGACGCCCCGCTGGCGCTGCTCTCCGCAGCGGCAGTGGGGCTGCTCTATTCCCTGCTGAGTTTCCATGCCTGTGATCGTCTGGACCCTGGGCCGCTTCGTCGTCGGCCTCGAGGGGCAGCATCTGCTGACCATCGTGATCATGGGGGCGCTGCCCACAGCCCAGAATGTCTTTCGAAAGAGGAACGCAACACTTGTTATACAAGTAACTAACTTGTAACCTAAGTTGAGCGGGGCGGAGCTGCCTCGCAGGAACTCCAGGGAGAACCATGACCAGCGTTGATCTCATCCGCCACGTAAAGCTGTCCACGGCCAGGCTTCCGCTCGCCGTTCCGATCAGCGACGCGAAAGTATTCACCGGACGCCAGAAGCCGATGACCGAGGTTGTATTCCTTTTCGCCGAGATCACGACCGAACAAGGCCACAGCGGAATCGGCTTCAGCTACTCCAAGCGCGCCGGCGGACCGGCCCAGTACGCGCACGCCAAGGAACTTGCCGAGGGCATCATCGGCGAGGACCCCAACGACATCGGCAAGCTCTACACCAAGCTGCTGTGGGCCGGGGCATCCGTCGGCCGCTCCGGAGTGGCCACCCAGTCGCTGGCCGCGATCGACATCGCACTCTACGACCTGAAGGCCAAGCGCGCCGGCCTGCCGCTGGCCAAGTTCCTGGGCTCCTACCGCGACTCCGTCCAGACCTACAACACCTCGGGCGGCTTCCTGAACGCAACCCTGGATGAGGTCAAGGCCCGCGCCACCGTCCTGCTGGACGAAGGCATCGGCGGCATCAAGATCAAGGTCGGTCTACCGGACACCGCCGAGGACCTGCGCCGCGTCGCCGGCATCCGCGAGCACATCGGCTGGGACGTGCCCCTTATGGTGGACGCGAACCAGCAGTGGGACCGCGCCACCGCCCTGCGGATGGGCCGGCGACTGGAGGAATTCAACCTCGTCTGGATCGAGGAACCGCTCGACGCCTACGACTTCGAGGGCCATGCGGAGCTCGCCCGCGCCCTGGACACGCCCATCGCCACCGGTGAGATGCTGGCCTCGGTCGCGGAGCACAAGGGACTGATCAGCGCCAACGGCTGTGACATCATCCAGCCCGACGCCCCGCGCGTCGGGGGCATTACCCAGTTCCTACGCCTCGCCGCCCTGGCCGACGAGCGCGGACTCGGCCTCGCCCCGCACTTCGCCATGGAAATCCACCTCCACCTCGCCGCCGCCTACCCGCGCGAACCGTGGGTGGAGCATTTCGACTGGCTCGATCCGCTGTTCAACGAGCGCCTCGAAACAAAGAACGGCCGCATGCTGGTCCCGGACCGCCCCGGGCTCGGCATCTCCCTCAGCGAGCAGGCGCGCGCCTGGACAACAGAGTCTGTGGAATTCGGCAAGTAACCTTGAAGCCATGAGCCGGAACCTGACTGCGGACCTCGCCAGCGATCTTCGCCGCCGCATCGTCGACGGCGTCATTGCGCCGGGTGCGAAGCTGCCCAGCGAGAACACCCTGATCAGCGAATTCGGCGTCAGCCGCACCGTGGTCCGCTCGGCCCTGACCAGGCTGCAGGCGGAGGGACTGGTGGAAACCGAACGTGGGCGGGGCAGCTTTGCGCTGACCCCGCCACCGGGCGGGCCGCAGCAGTCCGCCGGGAGCCGCCCGGTGGCCACCCTGGAGGAGCGCCTGTGGCAGCTGGAATTCCGCATCGCGGTGGAGTCCGAGGCCGCAGCCCTCGCCGCCAGGAACCACACAGACCGGCAGCTGACTGCCGTGCGGAAGGCATTTGAAGACTTTACGGACAGCGCGGCGCACCCAGCACACGCCATGAAGGCTGACTACGAGTTTCACAGGGCCATTGCCGCAGCCTCCGGTAACCCCTTCTACTCCGACTGCCTCGCCTCCCTGGGGCAGACCATGATTGCGATGCCCCGCGCCCGGCTCGTGGGCGGCGGGGAGCACGATGCGCCCGAGCACTTCGATCAGGTGGTGCAGGAGCACCAATCAATCGTCGCCGCCATCGCGGAGGGCGACGGACCGTCGTCGTCCGCGGCAATGCGGAGTCATCTGGCGAACTCACGACGGCGGCTGCGCGCCGTCGCTCCCGGCAACGCCTGAGGTCAGAATCGCTGTGGCGAGGGCCACAAACAACCCCCTGTCCCGGCCGACCTGCGTCGCCAATTCAAAGGAAATCTCCATGCGGTCTGTAGACAACGCTGTCACGGACGTGGCTCTTGCCACGAAAAAGTTCTTCAAGCGGGTGCTGCCCATCATGCTCGTCATGTTGGTGTGCAACCAGCTCAACCGGTCCAACATCGGCTACGCCCAGGAACACCTGCAGGCGGATGTCGGGATCGGCGCTGCCGCATACGGGTTCGGGGCCGGGCTGTTCTTCATCGCCTACGCGATCTTCGAACTGCCCAGCAACGTGATGATGGAGAAGTATGGCGCCAAGGTCTGGCTGGCACGGATTATGGTGAGCTGGGGAATCGTCTCCTTTCTGATGGTGTTCGTGCAGAACGAGACCATGTTCTACGCCCTGCGGTTCCTCCTCGGCGCCGCGGAAGCAGGGTTCTTCCCCGCCGTCATCTTCTACTTCGCCCGCTGGGTGCCCGCCGGGCATCGGGGCAAGGCAACGGCGATCTTCATCGCCGGATCCTCGGTCGCCGCCGCGCTCTCCGGCCCGATGGCCGGACTGCTGCTCAGCCTCCACGACGTCCTGGGGCTCCGCGGCTGGCAGTGGCTGTTCGGCTTCGAAGGATTGCTTTCCATAGTGGTCGGTATCGCCGTATTTTTCGTTCTTGACGCCAAAATCCAGGATGCGAAATGGCTGACGGCGGGCGAAAAGTTTGCTCTCACCGCGGCGATTGCGGATGAGGACGCCCAGCACGTCCGCGCATCAGGCGGAAATCCCAGCGGAAAGGTCAACCGCTGGAAGATGCTCCTGAACCCGCAGATTCTGCTGCTCTGCGGCATTTACTTCTCCGTGCAGCTCTCCATCTACGCCAACACGTTCTGGCTGCCCAGCATCGTCAAGCAGATCCCCGGGACCACGGACCTGAGTGTCGGCTTCCTCTCCGCCATCCCCTGGGTCTGCGCCGTGATCGCCATGTACTTCGCCGCCAAGTGGCAGGACAAAGCCAAATCCAAGCGGCCCCTGCTGGTGGTCGCGCTCCTGGTCGCCGCCGTCGGCACCTTCGCAGCCGCCGTCGCCACTCCAGTACTGGCCCTCGTATTCCTGGCCGTCGCCGCCATGGGCTTCAAGAGCGCGTCACCGTTGTTCTGGACTATCCCCCAGTCTGGCCTGCACCCCGTCATCTTGGCGCCGGCCATCGCCATCATCAACTCGCTGGGCAACCTCGGTGGCTTCGTGGCCCCCTTCGGATTCGGCATCATCAAGGAACAGACCGGCAGCGTCATACCGGGGCTCTTCGCCCTCGCTGCGGCATCAACAATCGCCGCCGCGCTCGTCTACCTCCTCAAGGAGCGCAAGACCGAAGCCACGGCGGTGCCCGCGGCTAGGTCCGAGGAGGCTTCGCCCTACGCCGTAGCCGCCAAATAGTTCCGGACACGAAAAAAGGAAGGCAGGCGCCCTGTGGGCGCCTGCCTTTCGTCGCCCCATGCCGCCCTCAGTCCCTCTCGCGTGCTTCCAGCAGGTGCCGGTCGAGTTTTTCTTCAGCTTCGCGGCGCCGCTGACCGACAATGCGAAGCTGCTGAGTGATCGGATTTGAGTAGCCATCAACGTCGCGGTGATGCGTGCCCTTCAGACGCTCGGGGCCGGAGGGCAAGGTCACCCGCGGTTCAGTATTTTCGCCCATATCGGGATGATCCCACAGTGCTCGCCGGCTGAAAAGGACTGCTTTCCCCGACAATTAATCCGTGCAGACAACTGCAGTTTCACCCCAGGTGCGTGTCCCCATGGAGGTCCGCGTCAAGGGCATGGGCGCTGGCCAACCGGGCCAGCAGGCTGCCCAGTTGCGCAGACTGTTCGCTGGTGAGCGGGGCCAGGATCTCGGCTTCATGCCGTTCGGCGATCCCTCGCAGTTTGCCCAGCACCTTCCTGCCCTCGTCCGTCAGCCGAAGCTCATAGTTCCGCCGATCGGTGCTGCTGCGGACGCGGGCCACCAAGCCTCGCGCTTCCAGCGAATCGATGAGCGGAACAACCCGGCTCGGCACCGCTCCCAGGCGGTCGGCCAGGGACCGCTGGCTCAGCCCGGGCGTGCGGCCCAGCAGGCGGAGGACGCCGGCGTCGCTCGGGGTCAGTCCGAGCTCGCGTGTGTGCTCGGCGAAGCGTGCCGATGCCAGCGCCCCGAGCTGGGACAGCAGGAAAGCAGTTCGCTTCGACCGCGACGGGTCCGGTGAGTCCATGTCCCAATATTACGCCATTGACAGAATCATTCAACAGGTGAATCATTTTAATTGTGACGTAATTATCGGAAAGAAGCGATCATGACTGACCTATCCCCCCACCACACCTCTTCACGGACACGATCGGGCGGCCCCAATCCGGGCATCCTGGCGGCAGTGAGCCTGGGACTCACGGTTGGCGGC
This sequence comes from Arthrobacter sp. 05L421, assembly GCF_056397785.1. Lineage (NCBI taxonomy): Bacteria > Bacillati > Actinomycetota > Actinomycetes > Micrococcales > Micrococcaceae > Arthrobacter > Arthrobacter sp. 05L421. Next base: position 3,440 of record NZ_JBFTOC010000029.1, on the reverse strand, counting down.
CTGCTCAGCAGCGCGATCCTCGCTGGCGGCCAGACATTTGTCTCACCGTTCTCTCCCGCAGACCAGGTCGCGGCATATTTCCACGGGAACCCCGATGCGGTGCGGCTCGCCAGCTTGTTCCAATTCGGCTCAGCGGTGCCGCTGGGTATCTTCGCGGCCACTGTTTACGCCCGGCAGCTCCGGCTCGGCGTGCGCGTCCCCGGGCCCGCGATCGGTTTCTTTGGCGGCATCACAGCCTCGGTCTTCCTCATGCTCTCGGCCGCCGTGGGCTGGGTCCTGAGCCGTCCGGAAATCACCACCGACGTGACACTGACCCACGCGCTGTCGTTTCTCGCGTTCATCACCGGCGGCGTCGCCTACGTCGTGGGCCTCGGGCTCCTCGTAGCCGGGATCGCGGTCCCGGCCCTCATCCTGCGCTTCGTGCCGCGCTGGCTGGCCTGGGCCGGCCTTGTCATCGCCGCCTTGGCCGAGCTGAGCTTCCTGTCCATGGCGATCGAACCGCTCCAGTTCCTGCTGCCCATCGGGCGGTTCGGCGGGCTCCTCTGGCTTGTCGCGGTCGGATTCCTGTTGCCGCGGAGCCGTGCCGCAGCGAATCGACAGGACACCTAAACGGCCGCCTGATGCTTGGCTTGGTCGTCCGTACTTTAGAAAAGCGCTAAGCCCGTAAGTTCGGCGAGTTTGTCGGTAAGCCTGTCCTGAAAGGCCGTGTCGGTGACCTCCGGGGCAGGCTTACGCGGCCGGCGGTGGTACCAGTAGTTGCCGGAGACCAGGGCGGCCGGGTCATTGCTGACGGCGAGCCACCTCTGGGTGTCATGGCCCATCGCCAGGTCATCGGGAGCCCCCGGGCCGCCCATCTTGGTGGGAACCCATCCGGGATCAACGGCGTTGCTGAGTACGTCGGGCCAGTGCCGGGCGATGGAGGCAGCGAGCGCGGTCACGTATAGCTTGCTCTCGGAGTAGGCGGCGCTGGCATTCCAGCGACGTTCGGTCCAATCGATATCCTGGAGACTGCCGCTGGCCGCGTGGTGCATGCCGCTGCTGACGTAGATCAGGCGGCCGGGCCGTTCGATCCGTGCAGTGAGCAGATAAGGGGCGAGAACATTGACCGCCAGAGTCCGGGAATGTCCCTCCGGGGTCGCGACGCGCCCCGGCGAAAGGTAGACGCCGGCGTTATGGATGATGGCGTCCATTCGCCCGTGCGCATTGACCTGTTCGGCAAGGTCCAGGGTTTCGGCGGCGCTGCTGAGGTCCCCGACGACGACGCCGGCCGCTTGCGGAGCGAGGTCATCGACGGCGGCCGCGCGTGCCCTGGTGCGGGCGTGCAGCAGGACCTCGTGGCCTTCGTTCAACAGTGTCCGGGCGGTGGCGAGGCCGAGTCCGTCGGTCGAGCCGGTAATGAAAATGCGCGCCATGGGGCAAGTCCCCTTCGTGGTCTGAGTACGTCCCGGCCACTTTAGCCCTTGGCTCCAGAAACGGAACACGCATGGCGAAATCGTCACGCGCCTTCTGAATCGTTGCGTCTAGGTTTTCGTTGCGTTTAGGTGGCATCCCCGTACAAGCCGCCGACCCCGGCCCGATCCGGGCGGCCATAGTGCACCCGCTCAGTGGGACGATGATGCAAGAGGGGTTGGCGGGCAGCCGGGCGGGGCCCGGGCGGCCGCCCAGCGCCTGGCCGCGAGGGCTGCGTGGGCGTTTCGGCTTCCGCCGCTTGCCCATGGACGAGGGTCAGATCGGGTCGGCGACCCCGGGCAGGTTCCTCCCTGAGAGCGATCAGGTATGCCGCCAGCGCAACTTCCGGCCGCCCCGGGTTGGCCTGCAGCAGGCGACGGAGCTGATCCCTTGCACGGGCCTGTCCCGGCGCGGAATCGGACAGCACCGCGGCGATGATCTCGGCGGCCTGCAGGCGTATCCCCTGTACCCTGCTGCCCTCCGGTTCCCTCGCCCACGGGTCCGCGGGCGGATCCTCCTGTGGGCGTTTCGGACGGGACGACAACTCAATGGACTCAATGGACATTTGCCTAATCCTTTGTTTCCCGTTCCGGCAGAGCCCGGAACCGGCCACGATCCCTGAAGCCCTTGAGACAACTGTGGAGCGAACGGGGCGGAAGACCGTGAAGCAACATTACAACGGGAAAGACCGGTCTGTCTTGAATCGTGCGCGAATCCTTCCCAAACCCTGCACCGCTGTGTGCCTATTCGCGGCTGCTGAGAACTTCCTTCAGCCACGTGATTGCGGCGGTCCTTGAGGTAAAGAACTCGTGCGGGTATTTGGTCTCCCGGCTCGTGGCGGAAGCGATGACCCTGTCGACTGCGCTGGATCCGAGAACCGCGATGGCCACCACGCCCCTACTCTGTGCGAACTGGTATCGGGCCGCGGCGCTGAACACGACGTCGGTCATCTCAGAGAGCATCGGCATCGGCGTCCCCCCGCTGATGCGTTCCACAGCGAGCATGGCGTCTCTGGCGTCGTCGGCGTCGACAAAAGAACCGGGGCGCCAGACACTTTCGAGGATCCCCGCGTCAACGCTGAGAGCGTTCTTCCCGTCAGCAGCGTCGATTCGTCCTGGCATCATTTGGTCGATCCTAGGCCTGGTCTGCGGCGATGACCTGCGCCACACTCATGGCGTGACCCGCCAACGCCGTCCGGCGTCAATTCTGGCCGCGGCTGCGGAACAACTGCGGGTTGCCGTACGTTGCAGTGAGCCTAGTCAACCCTCGAGAAATGAGAACCAGCCACGTGGCAACCGACTACGACGAAGTCCGCTCGGACGTCAAGGAAAGCCGGGAAAACTCCCTGGAAGCACTGCAGTCCGCTAACGCACCGGACGCCCGCAGCGTCGTCCAGGAACTCGACGAGGCCGACGGGCTGGACGGGGCCGGAGTCCCGGGAGGCGAGTTCATCGCCGAAGAGCTGACGGTTCAGGTCATCCCGCAGGCCAACGACGAATTCACCTGCTACTCCTGCTTCCTGGTCCGGCACCGCTCCCAGATCGCCCGGCAGGCTGGCGCCGAGGTCTACTGCAAGGACTGCGAAGGCTGAACCTGGGCGGCCTCCAGGGCAGGTTGATATCTCACTCGAATCGAGTGGCCGTGACGGCAGTGTTGGAGCGGACGAGTCCGAAGGTCGCTGTCACTGCGGCCAGGGCGAGCAGAAGACTGAGGGACTGGGCGTAGTCATGTACCACCCGGGCGGCATCGACTTCGACGGCACCAACGTCGATTACCAGGACTGCCAGTACGTACCCAGCTCCAGAATGCTCTGCAGCGGGATCACCAACCTCCCGCAGACCGCGGCCGCCGGCACGGGTGCCACCTACGAACTCGGCGGCATGGCGATGATCGACCTCAAGTCCCGCACGGTGATCCGCGACATCCCGTTCCAGCGGTGGTCCACCGCGGGGCACGTAGCCACGCGCAACCCGTTCAAGATGACGGCCGAT
>NZ_JBFTOC010000028.1:0-37318 GCF_056397785.1 Arthrobacter sp. 05L421 | reverse complement strand
CTGGAACCTCCAGACGTTCAAATGTGGCTCTACCAGTCCACACCCCGCACCAGATTGCGGAACAGACCGTGGACCGGCAACCCACGAACCTCTTTGAACCCGGGGTTCCAGTCCTACGTCAGGCGATCACCACACTTCATATCGTCTAGGCCGCCAGGCGCTACCTCTTTCCATGAGCGAAGCAGAGCCCCGGAGCCAGGGAGCCATTACCACCGCCGCGGCGGACTGGCCCGACGTCGAGCGCCTCTTCGGCGTCCGCGGCGAACCCTCACGCTGCTGGTGCCGGTTCTTCGCCTTGACCGGCAGCGAGTGGTCCGCGTCGACCCCTGAGGAGCGCAAGAGCCAGCTGCGGGACAAGTTCGACGCCGGCCAGCCTGCGCCCGGAGTCCTGGCCTTCCGCGGCGGGAACCCCGTGGGCTGGTGCGCCGTCGAGCCCCGCGGATGCTATCCGAGGATCCTGCGCTCGAAAGTTCTGACGACCGCCCCTGACGTGGTCCGGGATGCCGGCGGGAACCCGGCGTGGTCGGTCAGTTGTTTCGTCGTCTCCCCCGGCCAGCGCCGGACCGGCGTAGCGCGGGCACTGCTTGCGGCCGCCGCCGATCACGCCTTCGCCCACGGTGCCAGGGTGGTGGAGGGTTACCCGGTCGATCACGCGCAACGGCCCAAGGCGGGCCCGGCAGACCTCTATCACGGCACGTTGGGGCTCTTCCTGGCCGCCGGCTTCACGGTGGCCAGCGACGCTGTGCCCGGACACGCCGTCGTCCGCCTGACATCACCGCCGCCGGCTGGCGTCTAGCGCGGGGCCCTAAGGCAGCGTCAGGATCACGGGCCCGTCCGCGGTGATGGCCACGGTGTGCTCGCTGTGCGCGGCGCGGCGACCGTTCGCGGAACGGAGGGTCCATTCGTCGTCGTCATGGTAATAATCGTCCTTGCGGCCGAGAATCAGCATCGGCTCGATGGCGATGACCAGGCCCTCGGTCAGTTTGATGCCACGGCCGGGGCGCCCGTCGTTCGGTACGGGCGGCTCGGCGTGCATGGTCCGGCCGATCCCGTGGCCGCCGTGGTCGGCAAGAAGTCCGTACCCTGCCCGGCGCGCCGCCCCGCCGATCGCGTAGGCGAGATCCCCCATCTTGTTCCCGATCCTTGCAGCGTCGATCCCGCGGGCCAAGGCGGCGTCCGTGGCCTCGATGAGCGCCTGGTCCACCGGGTCCGCGGTCCCCACGATGAAGCTGACGGCGGCATCGCCGCACCAGCCCTCCAGGAACGCGCCGCAGTCTACGCTCAGCAGGTCCCCGTCCTGCAGCCGGTACTCGTTCGGGATGCCGTGCACGACGGCGTCGTTGACGGACGTGCAGATGACCCCGGGAAACGGCACTGAGGCCCACCGCGGCCGGTAGTTCAGGAACGCCGGCGTGGCGCCGGCACCGGCGATGGACGCCGCGGCGACGTCGTCCAGTTCCTTGAGCGAGACGCCGACGGCGGCGGCCTCCCGGACCCGCCCCAGCGTGTTGGCAACCACCCGGCCCGCCTCGCGCATCAGGGCGATCTCTTCAGGACTCTTGATCATGGACATGGGTTTCCTTCCGACGCGGAGCCGCGGCTTGCTGGGTTCAACTCTAAAGCCCGCCGAGGGATGTCTACAGTGGCTTCATGGTCACCACTGAACTGATTGACGCGATCCGCGTCCGCCTGCACGCGGCCGCCGATCCAGGCCGCGCCGCGGGGGCGCAGGCCTATATGAAGTCGCAGATGCCCTCCCTGGGCGTGCGGGTTCCCGAGGTCCGCGCGATCGTCAAGGCCGCGGCCGCGGCCCACCCGGCGGGCCGCCATCACGGCGCAACTGGGGGCGAAGGCCGGCACTGACACGGCTCTCTTGGCCGCCGTGATTGAGGCCAACCTCAATGATCCGGAGTTCTTCATCCGCAAGGCGATCGGCTGGGCGCTGCGCCAGTATGCCAGGACGGATCCGGCCTGGGTGCGGGCGTTCGTGCAGCGGCACTGGGACGAACTCAGCCCGCTCTCCCGCAAGGAGGCGCTCAGAAACCTGGCGGCAACCAGAATCAGCGCTAGATGATCGGCCGCGTGGTGACCGGCTCGTCCGACTTGCTGAACAGCAGCTTGGTCTTCGGGTCCAGGAAGATCAGGTACAGGGCAAACAGCAGGGCGATGATCGCCGCGGCGTTGCGGGCCAGCGCCAGGGCCAGGCCCAGGTCCGCGGTCTGCAGGTACGGGAAGACGTCCAGCTGGTCCGAGATCGCGTACACCATGAAGAAGGACACAATGAAGTAGAGCGCCTTGACCTGCCAGTCATCGCGGATGCCGGTGACGGCAAAGAGCGGGATGAGCCAGACGATGTACCAGGACTGGATCATCGGGGACAGGAGCACGACGGCGGCGAACGCCAGGGTGAGCCGGCGCATCAGGCGATCGTAGTCACCGCGGAAGATCTGCCAGGCGACGATCCCCACGGCGAGGAGCTTGCCGGCGTCGAACGCCCACTTAGCCAGCCCCCAGCCGTCGAGCCCGAAGGTGTTGGCGATGGACGCCACGATAAGGCCCATCAGGCCAACGGGCGCGTACCAGATCCAGATGCTGCCCGGGGCGGACAGCCCGTTGATCCAGCCGAAGCCGAAGCCATTAACCCGGCTCATGAGATACAGCAGGGCCAGGCTGATGCCGGCCGTGAGGGCCCAGAAGACGAACTTGCGCGGCCAGCTGGCGCCCTTGCCAGCCCAGAGCAGGCCGATGAACGGCAGGAAGACCACCGTGATCGGCTTGACCGAGATGGACAGCGTGACCAGCACGATCCCGAGGATGACCCGGCGGGTGGCGCAGTAATAGAGGCCGGCGAGGGCAAGGCCGATCATGAGGGAGTCGTTGTGGACGCTGGCGATGAAGTTGGTGAGGAACAGCGGGTTGGCTGCCGTCAGCCACAAGGCCCGGTTCGGGTTCACGCCGTGCAGCTCGGCCAGTTTCGGCACGTAGATCACGCACAGGACCACGCCCACCAGTGCGGCCACCCGGAACAGCATGATGCTGCCTTCCGGGTGCACGTTGGTGGCCCAAACCACGAACTGTTCGATCCACAGGAACAGCTGGCCGTACGGGACGGGGGCCTCGGTCCACATCCTGTCGGCGCCCAGCTGGAAGTAGTTGGACAACGCCGAAATGCCGTTTTCGTAGGGGTTGAAGCCCTCCACCATGAGCCGGCCCTGGCCGATATACGCGTAGACGTCGCGGCTGAACAGCGGCACGGAGAACATCAGGGGCAGGCCCCAGGCCGCCGTCGCTTGGAGCGTGGCCTTGCGGGCCCCGGCTCCCCATACCCGGACTCGTTGGCCGAGCCGAAGCCAAGCGCGGACCAGCAACATGCCGCCAAAGGCCAGCAGGACAATGGACAGGGCGACGCCCAAGGGCTCGGTGCGCATCCAGATGAACAGCGGAACACGGCGAAGCTCGGAGGCGGGAGCGAGCCAGCCGACGCCCATCGAACCGATCGTCATGAACAGCGATCCCAGGAACCCGGCAAGGATCGGGGACCGGGGGTTGTCGACGTCGCCTACGGCACCGTCCCCCAGCGGGGTGAACTCAGCCGGGCTGAGAGCAGACCGGCCGGATGCAGAGGGGCGGGCGGTTGACGTGCGGGACATACCGGCAGCCGTTTCCCCCGCCGCAGGCACAGGCGCCGTCATGTCAGGATCGTCCAATCTGTTGGGGCCATATTTCCGCCCACAGCCGGCCGCGTTGTACGGCCCGGGGCACCGCGTTCACGAATTAAGTTGACAAAATAATTCGACGGCCGCGTATCCGAAATCCTAGCACCGGACGGCTCCGTGGCGTCGGAACGGTTAGGCTGGGCGGGTGCCTATTACTAACGAACGCATCGTCTGGATCGACTGCGAAATGACCGGCCTGGACACCAAGAATGACGCCCTCATCGAGGTGGCCGCCCTGGTGACCGATTCGGAACTCAACATCCTCGGTGACGGCGTCGACGTCGTGATCAAGCCCGACGACGCCGCGCTGGCCCAGATGAGCGACTTTGTCCGGGACATGCACACTCGGTCCGGCCTCCTTGAAGAGCTCCCGCACGGCAAGACCATGGCCGAGGCGCAGACAGCGGTGCTCGACTACATCAAGAAATGGGTGCCGGACCCGAGGAAGGCACCGCTCGGCGGAAACTCCGTGGGCACCGACCGCGTGTTCCTTGTCCGCGACATGCCCGAGGTGGTGGAGCACCTGCACTACCGGGTCATCGATGTGAGCACCATCAAGGAGCTCTCCCGCCGCTGGTTCGCCCGGGCCTACTTCCAGTCCCCCGCCAAGCTGGGCGGACACCGCGCCCTCGGCGACATCAAGGACTCGATCGACGAACTCCGGTATTACCGCGAGGCCGTGTTTGTCCCCGCGCCCGGACCGGACAGTGCCACGGCCCAGCGGATCGCCAAGCGTGTCATGGTCGGCGACGCCGCCGCGCCCGCCCCGGCGGAGTAGCGGCACGCCGCAGGTACCCGCCGGCGATTCACCGCCGCCGGGACGTGGCGCAGGAAAGTAATCTGCGCCACGTTTCGCGGAAATTTTGATGAAAACCGCAAAAGTGGCAAAACCATCCCCAAACAGCAGGTAAACTATTTGTCGTTGCCTTTCCAGCCAGCCGGTTCGCCGGAGGGCCTGATACGGCACATGGTGGGCGTAGCTCAGTTGGCAGAGCGCCTGGTTGTGGTCCAGGAGGTCGCGGGTTCAACCCCCGTCGCTCACCCTCATGAAGGACGGCAGTGATTGTCCGACCTTTTCCAAAGGCCGCACCGGATATCCGGTGCGGCCTTTGTTGTCTGTGCTGAGTTATTCGTCCGTGCCTGTGTCCGTTTCTGTGCTGGTGCTCGATCGCCGCTGTACGGGCCGGCCGCGAAGGGCTCGGAGTACGGCGCAGTTGTCCCGGGATCTGTCATTGGAAGGAAACGCAGTGAAGCGCACGCTCTTTGAAGAAGACCACGAGATGTTTCGTGAGATGGCCGCCGAGTTCAACGTGCGCGCCATTGCCCCGCACTACGCCCAGTGGGACGAAGAGCACATGATGTCCCGGGAGCTGTGGTCGGCGGCCGGCGAGCAGGGCCTGCTTGGCCTCGCCGTGCCGGAAGAGTTCGGCGGCATGGGAATGTCCGACTACCGCTTCCGGGCGGTGCTCGACGAAGAATTCGCCAAGAGCAACCACCTCGCGGTGGGCCTCGCGTTCCACCTGCACGACGACATGGTCCTCCCCCACCTGCTTGCCTACGGTTCCGATGACCTCAAGGCCCGCTGGCTGCCGGGCATGGTCTCCGGCGACAAGGTCACCTCGGTTGCCTGGACCGAACCGGGCGCCGGCTCCGACCTGCGCGGCATCCGCACCAAGGCCGTGCGCGACGGCGACGACTGGCTGATCAGTGGCCAGAAGACGTTTATCGGCAACGGCATCTCTGGCGATGCCTCCATGGTCCTGGCCCGCACCGACGGCGGCACCGGACGCGGCAACCACGACTCGTTCTCGCTCTTCATGGTCCAGAAGGGCGAGGGCTACAACACCGGCAAGCAGCTGGACAAGATGGGCCTCAAAGCGTCCGACACGGCCGAACTGTTCTTCGACAACGTCCGCGTCCCGCACGCGGATCTCGTGGGCGAGGAAGGCAAGGGCCTGCAGTACGCGGCCGAACAGCTCCCCCAGGGCCGGCTGGCGATCGCCGTGGCCAGCTCCGCCGTCGTGCGCGCCACCTACGAGGCGACCGTCCGCTACACGAAGGAGCGCAACGCGTTCGGCGAGCGGATCATCGACTTCCAGAACAGCCGCTTCGAACTCGCCGACATCCTCACGGAGGTCGAGGTCACCGAAACGTACGTGGACCAGGCCATGCTGGCCTTCAACGCCGGTGAGCTCGACGCGGCCGGCGCTGCCCGCGCCAAACTGTGGGCGTCCGAGCGGGCCAAATCCGTCACGGACCGCTGCCTGCAGCTCCACGGTGGCTACGGCTACATCATGGAATACCCGGTGGCCCAGGCCTACCTCGCCGCCCGGCTGCTGACGATCTTCGGCGGCACCAACGAAATCATGCGCGACGTCGTCGGCCGCACCATCGCCGGCTGAGCCGCCGCACCCCCACCAGCCTGAGGAACGTTACCGACATGACCGTCCTGCCCATCACGATCTGGGGCGAGCCCGTGCTGCACCGCCGGGCCGCGGAAGTCGAAGTCTTCGACGACGAGCTCCGCACCCTGATCGCCGACATGTTCGAGACCAACGACGCCGCCAACGGCGTCGGGCTGGCCGCCCCCCAGGTGGGGGTCGGCAAGCGGCTCTTCGTGTACAAGTACGAGAACGACGACGGCGCCCCGCCCACCGGCGTCGTGGTCAATCCTGTCCTGACGCTCTCCAAGATCTCCGGCGCGCTGCCGGACCCCGACGAGGAAGAGGAAGGCTGCCTGTCCTTCCCGGGCGGCCAGTATCCGCTCAAGCGGGCGGAGTGGGCCAGGGTGCAGGGCTTCGACGGTGACGGGAAGCCGGTTGACTTCGAGGCAACCGGCTGGTTCGCCCGGGTCATCCAGCACGAATACGACCACCTCGATGGCAAGCTCTACGTGAACCGGCTGATCGACCGCTATGCGCGCAAGGCCATGAAGCAGGCCAAGCGCAGCGGCTGGGGCGTTCCGGGCCTGACCTGGATGCCGGGCGTGGATCCGGACCCGTTCGGCCACTGACGCCGGGCAACTAGGCGAGGCTGTACGCGGATTTTCCCCACCTTTGCCGCCGATGCACAGAAAATCGCCGGCGGTTTGGCGGGAAGCGCCGGTGGCGGGTCCCAAAGGTGGGGAATTTCGGCGGAGTTTCCCAGTTGTGCCGTGACCCCTCCCGCTAGCTCCCCGACGTGCGGTCGACGGCGGCCAGGATGGCGTCGCCGAGTTCGGCCGGCTTGGTGAACTGCGGCCAGTGACCGGTGGGCAGGTCCACGTAGTCGACGTCGTGGATCCGGGCGAGTTCCGCGACGTACGGGTGGCCCCCGGCAATCATTTCCCTGAGCATCGAGGACGGGAATTCGCACGCGATGACGGTGGCCGGGACGTCGAAACGGCGTTCATCCTTGAGCTGCTGCCGGTCCTGGGCCACGCCGCGGGGCTGCGGGACGGCGCGGGCGCGGAACATGGCGCGCACGTCGTCGGTCAAGTCGGTGAGGTCCGCGTCCTCGAAGAGCTCCCACGGCGGCAGCGGCACGTCGTCGCCGTCGGCCGGGAGTTCGTCGTTGATGACGCCACCGTCGGCGAGCGGACCGCTGTCCACGTAGATCGCCCGGGCCACCCGGTCCGGGCGGGCATCGACGGCGCCATGGATGATGGCTCCGCCGCCGGAGTGGCCCACAAGGACCACGGGGGCATCGAAGGAATCGATCTTGGCCACGACGGCGTCGATGTGGGTGCGCAGGCCGATCCCGGCGCGCGGCGCATCGGCCGACTCGAGGCCCGGCAGCGTCAGCGGGTAGACCTTATGCCCGGCCGCGGTGAGCGGCGGGGTGACCTTCTCCCACGACGAGGCGTCCAACCAGAATCCGGGTACGAGGATGATGTCCATGCCGGTACCCTACCGTTCGAGTACCAGCTCCACCACCTGGTAGGGGTCCTCAGCTGGGACAACGTTGTGCATGGTGATGCGTCCGCCCTGGCCCTCCCCCGGGTGGATGTGGATCTGCCAGCCCCAGTCCGGGCCGGTCGGCGCCGCGTAGGAGCCGTTGAGCCGGAGGACACCGTCCCCGTCCACGGTCCCGGAGAACTGCATCAGCGCCTTGCCCGTGTGCCAGGAGTCCACCCACACCGCAGTGGCGGGCTCCGCGTCGGTCGCCCCGCCGGCCACGAGCAACAGGCCTGCCTGCGGGCTCTCGCCGTCCGACCACGTGTAGGTGAGGCTCCCGAAATACGCGGCGGTCACCTCCACTGTGGCGGTGGCCGCCGAGTCCCTGTAGTCGTCCGTGGGCATGATCCGGGAGCGGTTTATTCCCTGCCACGTGCCAAGCAACGGCGTCATGTATCGCACAATGTCCATGCTGCAGTCTACTGAGCAAGTCAATTGGCCCATTCTCCGCGGGCGTGACCCACAGCCGGCAGGCCTCCCCGGCGGGAGTTCGCCTCCCACTCAGTCCTCGGCCCGCTTTTCCAGGCTTGCTGCGAAGTCCGGGACATAGCGGAACAGTTCCCGCGGCGGGCGCGTATAGTTGATGGCCTTCGGCCGCGCCGGCAAGGTCACCGGCTCCGTACGCACTTCGGTGTAATCGATGCTGGAGAGCAGGTGGGCGATGAGGTTGATCCTTGCCCGGCGTTTATCTTCGGCTTCCACCACGTACCACGGTGATTCAATGGTGTCCGTCTGCACGAACATGTCGTCCTTGGCCCGCGAGTAGTCTTCCCACCGCAAGATTGCCTCCCGGTCCATCGGCGAGAGCTTCCATTGCCGCATGGGATCATCCAGGCGGGATTTGAACCTTCGCTCCTGTTCCGCATGGCTGATCGAGAACCAGTACTTGAAGAGCAGGATGCCGTCCTCGATGAGGAGCCGTTCAAAAACCGGGCACTGTGCCATGAAGCGTTTGTGCTCCGCCGGGGTGCAAAAGCCCATGACGTGTTCGACGCCGGCGCGGTTGTACCAGGAGCGGTCCATCAGGACGATTTCCCCGGCTGCGGGGAGATGCGCCACATAGCGCTGGAAGTACCATCCACCGCGTTCGCGCTCCGTCGGCGCCGGCAATGCCACTATCCGGGCAAACCGCGGATTCAGGTATTCCGTGACCCGCTTGATCGCACTCCCCTTGCCGGCGGCGTCCCGACCCTCGAAGATGACGAGGACCCGCGCCCCGGTGCTCCGGACCCACTCCTGGAGGGCAACCAGTTCTGCTTGGAGCCGAAGGAGTTCGGCCTCGTAGATTCCGGCGTTGAGCCGGGCGTGCCGTCTTGCGGAGCCCTTCTTGTGACCGGCGTGCCCCTTGCCAGACTCGTTCGTGCGATGTGCCATGGTTTCCGCTCCAGTATTCCGGCGGGCGGCTTGTCCCGCCACGCCCATTCTCGCGGGGTAGCAGAACGGCTACAAGGGTCCTCGAGTCCGGAAGCCGCGACGGGCGGACCCCCATTCGTAGGCCATGGATCCCTGCGCAGGACACGGCACGACAGGACACAGTGCCGTCACCGCGGAACGATCGTCGCTTGCCCGGGGCACGATGTGAGGATCCGCTTCATCGCTTCCTTCTCGGCGGACGTGACCCACAGCCGGTAGGCGGCCTTGACGGAAATCTGCCGGGCCACGTAGTGGCAGCGGAACGCCTTGTTGGGCGGCAGCCAGGTGGCGGCGTCGGAGGCGCTTTTGTCCTGGTTGGCGGGACCGTCGACGGCGATCAGGTTGAGGGGATCGTTGGCCAGGTGTTCGCGCTGTTGCGCGGTGAGCTGCTGGGCGCCCTTTTGCCACGCGTCGCCGAGCGCCACGACGTGATCGATCTGCACCGCTGCGCTGGTCTCGGCGCCGCGCCGGAACGCGATCATGCGCCCGGTGTAGGGTTCCTGGAACGTGCCGCCGGCCACCTGGCACCGGGAGCCACGGACAAATTCGGCGGCGGCCAGGTCGCGCCGGAGGATGTCGTTGCGTGTATCGCAGCCGTTGCGGTCGACATCGAGCCAGGCCTGGCCGAACGCGGCGCGGTCATAGTTGTCCCTGGCCGACCGCCCCTTGACCGCAAGGGTGTCGAGCACGCCGGCGGCACTTCCCTCCGGCACGGCCCGGACGGGGTCCACCGCGTTCATCCATCTGCCGGCAAGTACGGGGGCCTCGCTGGGACCCGTGGTCTGCGGCTCCCCGGCGGCAAACTGGCCGGCCGTGAAGAACCAGACCAGGCCGCCGAGGACCGCCAGCCCGGCTGCTGCCAGAAGAATCCACGCCTGGCGGGAGCGGCGCCGGGCACGCCGGAATTCCGTCCAGGTGACGGTCATGAGGGCGGCCGCTGGCGGCGTTCTGACTGCACGCCCCGAGCCTATGCGGGCGCCCCGACACCCAGGAGGTTGTCCACAGTGTTGGGGACCGGTAGCGGAAGCCCTCGGGCTATTGTTCCCGCGTGACCCGTTTCAGGTCGTCGTTGGCCAGATCCAGCAGGCTCTGGAGCTGGCTCACCCGGTCGTCGTTGACTTCGCCGGCGTCGCGTTTGACGATCGCGTCGTCCAGCAGCCGCTTCGCTTCCTTCGCGTTGCTCCGTGCGACGTCCAGCGCGTGTTCCAGGGTGGTCTCGTGTTCAATTGCCGGGTTCTGTTCCATGGCTACATTGTGGTTGCCATTCCCGGCTGATTCCAGTGCGTTGGCCGGGAATCAGCCGGGAAAAGAGGAAGATGTCCCGGTCAGGGACATTGCGCCTGCGGACTAGACCTCTACGGGCAGCCCGGCGGCCTCGAGAATGGAGGCGGCGTCCTTGGCGGGGAAGGACGGCGGGTTGACCCCGGCCATTTCCTCCATGACGCGGACCACCTGGCAGCTATAGCCGAACTCGTTGTCGTACCAGACGTACAGCACGAGGTTCTTGTCGTTGGAGATCGTGGCCAGGCCGTCGACGATGCCTGCCCGGCGCGAGCCGACGAAGTCGGTGGAGACAACCTCGGGCGAATCGATGTAGTCGATCTGCTTGCGCAGCTCGGAGTGCAGCGACATTTCCCGCAGGTAGTCGTTGACTTCGTCCTTGGTGGTGCCGTTTTCCAGGCTCAGGTTCAAGATGGCCAGCGACACGTCCGGGGTGGGGACGCGGATGGAGCTGCCCGTGAGCTTGCCGAGCAGCTCCGGCAGCGCCTTGGCGACGGCCTTGGCGGCACCGGTCTCGGTGATCACCATGTTCAGCGCGGCAGAACGTCCACGGCGGTCGCCCTTGTGGAAGTTGTCGATCAGGTTCTGGTCATTGGTGAAGGAGTGGACTGTCTCCACGTGCCCGTGCACCACGCCGTAGCGGTCGTTGATCGCCTTGAGCACGGGGGTGATGGCGTTGGTGGTGCAGGAGGCCGCCGAGACGATCGTGTCCGAGTCGGCGATGGTGCCGTGGTTGATGCCGTGCACGATGTTCTTCAGCTCACCCTTGCCCGGGGCGGTGAGCAGAACACGGGCAACACCCTTGCTTTTCAGGTGCTGGGACAGGCCCTCGGCGTCGCGCCAGCGGCCCGTGTTGTCCACGACGAGCGCGTCGTGGATGCCGTAGGCCGTGTAATCCACCGTGGAAGGGTTGTCCGAGTAGATGACCTGGATCTGCACGCCGTTGGCTGTGATGGTGTCGTTTTCGAGGTCCACCTTGATGGTGCCTTCGAAGGAGCCGTGGACAGAGTCGCGGCGCAGCAGGCTCGCGCGCTTGCTGAGGTCGTTGTCGGACCCGCGGCGGACCACGATGGCGCGCAGGCGCAGGCCGTGGCCGCCGCCTGCCTTTTCGATCAGGAGCCGGGCCAGGAGCCGGCCAATGCGGCCGAAGCCGTAGAGGACGACGTCGGTGCTGGTGCGGTCGTCGCCGCCGCGCTTGCCGACAACTTCGGCGAGTTCCTCGCGGAGGAAGGCATCGAGGCTGGCGCCGTCGCCCTCGGCGCGGTACTTCTCGGTGAGGCGGGCAATATCGATCGCCGCTGCGCCGAGGTCCAGCTTGGTCAGGGCCTCCAGCAGCGGGGCCGTCTCCTCGAGGCGCAGTTCTTCCTTGCTCATCCGGCGGGCGAAGCGGTGGGCCTTGAGGATATTCATGGTGGACTTGTTGATCAGGCTGCGTCCGTGGATGGAGGTCACCACGTTGTTCTCGCGGTACAGCCGGCCGATCACCGGGATCATGGCCTCGGCGAGCGCCTCACGGCCCATCCACGTATCAAGACAAGAATCTGACGTCTGGCTCACAGAACTACCTTCCTAGAATCCACCCCCTACGTCCTCGTAAGGGGAAGTCGGCCGCCGGAGGGTGTCCGGTACCGGGCACCGGCAGGGATTCGGTCCACCCCGGGCGCCTCATCGAGCGCAAAGAAAAATCCGCCGGCTGCGAACGCAGACCCGGCGGCAGAACTTCTACGTTCACCCTCAATTCTACGGGCGGCCCGGCAGGGTCGGGTGCCCTGCCGGGCGTGAAATGACTCACATACGCCCCGGGCCCCGGAGGAGCCGGGGAAAACCCGGGGAGCAACTGGGGCCGGGACGCCGCCTACCGGGCGTCGTCGAGGATCATGTCAACGGCTTTTTCCGCGATCATGATGGTGGGCGCCTGGGTGTTGGCACTGATCAGGCGGGGCATGATCGAGGAGTCCACCACCCGCAGTCCCTCAAGCCCGTAGACCTTCAGCCGCGGCGAGACCACGGATTCATCGGAGATTCCCATGGCACAGGTGCCGACCGGATGGTAGGAGGTCCGTCCGTAGGAGCGCACGAAATTCACGTACTCGTCACGGGTTTTCACCCGTGAGCCGTCGCCGATGTGCTCCGCCTTGATAAACGGTGCCATTGAGGACTGCTCCATGATCTGTCGGCTCTGCTGCACGCCGACGATGGTCATCTCAAGGTCGTAGTCGTCGGCGAGGTAGTTCGGATCGATGAGCGGCGGCTGGGTGGGGTCCGAGGACGCCATACGAACTGTTCCCCGGCTCCGGGGCCGCAGGAAGTACGAGTTCAACGTCGCCCCGAATCCCGGCCGCAGGGAGATGGCGGCCTCTGCCCGGGCAGCAGGCAGGAAGTGGAACTGCAGGTCCGGCGTGGAATCGTCCGTGTTTGCGTAGCTGAAGCCACCGGCCTCGACCAGGTTCGAAGCGAACGGTCCCGTGCGGAAAGCGAGGTATTCGAGCCCGGCAAGGGCCGTCGCCGGGCGGACGCGGTTAAAGCGGTCCAGGCTGTGGCCATATGTGAGTTCGTAGATGATGTCCAGGTCGCAGTGGTCCTGCAGGTTCTTGCCGACGCCGGGCAGGGCATGGACGGTGTCGATGCCGGCGGCGGCGAGATCTGCGGGGTCGCCGATGCCCGAAAGCTGAAGCAGTTTCGGCGATCCAAACGCGCCGCTGGCGATGAGCACCTCCCGCCTGGCACTGTAGCTTCGCGCGACTCCGCGTTCCATCGTCTGGATGCCGACCGCCCGGCCATTCTTGATGATCACCTTGGAAACGGTCACGTTGACGCGGACCGTGAGATTGCGGCGCTTGCGCGCGGGTTTGAGGTAGGCCACGGCCGCGCTGCACCGGCGGCCGTTTTTCGTGGTGGTCTGGTAGAAGCCGACGCCGTGCTGTTCGGCGCCATTGAAGTCACTGTTGTACGGCAGCCCGAACTCCTGCCCGGCCCGGACGAAGGCCGCCGAGAGCTTGTGCGGGCGCTTGGGGTCCGAGACTCCGAGCGGCCCTTGGGTTCCGTGGTGGGGTCCCGAGAGTCTGCAGTTGGACTCCGAGCGCACGAAGTACTCGAGGACCTCGTCGGCGGACCAGCCGTCGCATCCGCACTCTTTAGCCCAGCTGTCGTAGTCCTGGGCAACGCCGCGGGTGAAGACCTGGGAGTTGATGGAGCCCCCGCCACCGAGCCCGCGGCCTTGGGCGAGCGGGATACGACGGCCTTTGCTGTGCTCCTGCGGGACGCTCCGGTACTGCCATTGGTACGGGCCTCCCTTGAGTCTTGGGAAGCCCGCGGGCACATGGATGAACGGATGGCGGTCGGATCGGCCCGCCTCGAGCAGCAGCACGCGGACTGCTGGGTCTTCACTTAATCTCCCGGCCAGGACGCTGCCGCCCGTGCCGCCCCCGGCGATCACATAGTCGTACTCCGCATCGTCCGGCACCATGACTCCTCAACCATCGCCGAAACCGCCGCCCCAAGCGTTGAGTGAAGTCTCTAGTTTCGCGGGGATGATGTCAAGCATCTGGATTTACCGGCATCGGTGCAGGTAGGAGGCACGCGGTAGGGAGGACAGGACTACTTGGAGTGTGGGTGGATGGGTTGACCGATACGCCGGGTTCTGTGTTCCCGCGCTGTTACCGGCACGGGAGTAGCGGCCATCCATCTACGGACGCCGTTGCCGACGCCCTCCAGCGGCCTACCCGAACACTCGGGCGAGCAGCCCTCAAACGTGTCCTGTCTGGCCTTGCTCCGGGTGGGGTTTACCTAGCCTTCCCGGTCACCCGGGAAGCTGGTGGTCTCTTACACCACCGTTTCACCCTTACCTGCCCTGCGGCCTGTGCAAGCACATGCCGCACGCAGGCGGTCTGTTCTCTGTGGCACTGGCCTGCGGGTTACCCCGAGTGGGCGTTACCCACCACCCTGCTCTGCGGAGCCCGGACGTTCCTCGAGCCACTTGCGTGACGCGCGGCCGCCTGGTCAACCCATCCGCTGTCCAGTCTACGGCCTCCCGGCCGGCGCAGCCGCACCGCGGCCTTTAGGGGCGGCCGGTGGGAGAATTGGAGCAGGATTCCTGCTAGTCAAGGAAGAGGTCCCGATGAACTGGACCGCCATCATCATCTGGCTGCTCGCGATCATCCTGGTGGGTATTCTCGCCAGGATGTCGATCAAGATTGTGCGTCAGTACGAACTCGGCGTCCTGTTCCGGCTGGGCCGGGCGGTCGCGGTCCGGATGCCCGGGCTGCGGTTGATCATCCCGGTAGTGGACCGGCTTCAGTTCTCCTGATGAGCACCATCGCCGAGTTGGCCGTCTTCCTGGCACGCGAGGACCACGCGGCTAGGACTGCGATGCCGGCGGCACCCGCCGTGGCACCGGTGGAGTCCCCGGCGCCACCGATCAAGGGCGCGTAGCGCCCGGGCCGCAGCGGCCGGTCCCACCCGGGCACGCCACGCCGCTACCGGGCTATGCTGGGGCAATGTTCAAGCTGGGAGCCCTGCTGCTGGGGCTGATGCTCTGCTCCGGTTGCACCGCTATGCCACCTCCGGCACCGGAACCGACGTCGGGGCCCGCGTCTGTGCGGCCGTCGTGGTCGTCGAGTTTCACCCTTGTGGCGCACCGGGGCGGCGCGCTGGTGAACCCTGAATCGTCTACGGAGGCCTTCCAGTCCGTGAGCAGGACCGGGTTCCCGATCGAGACGGATCTGCGGCGGCTGAAGGACGGGACCATTGTTCCGCTGCATGACGACACCGTGGACCGGACCATGACCGGTGTCACCGGCCGCCCGGCAAAGCTGAGCCCGGCCCAGTGGATGGCGGCGCGCATCAAGGCCCTGCCGGGTGGCGCCGAAGGCACCCCCACCACTTGGGAAGCTATGTTGGACGACTACGGTGGACGGAACCTCCTGGTCCCGGAAATAAAGGATCCGGGGATCGATCTAGCTGCGTTTGCCTCGTCCATTCTCAGACGCGGAGTCCAGGACAAAGTTATCGTGCAGACGTTCAGCTACCAGACGGCACGGAAACTGGCTGAATCCGGGCTGCACGTGCTGTATCTGCTGCGCAAGGGCGAGGAGCCCGATCCTGCCGCGATCCGCTCCAGCGGCATTGACCATGTGGGGCCGCACAAAAGCGTCGGCGCCGACTACTTGAGGACCCTGAAGGCGTCCGGACTGACTGTGTGGCCCTATACGGTCAACGACGAACCCACGGCGTCCCGCCTGCGCCGCGATGGCGCCGACGGCATTTTCACCGACGATCCATGGGAGTTGTCAAGGCAGCTGCAGCTGGGATAACGGAATTCCGGCGAGGTGGAAGGACGGGCTGACCGATACGCCGGGTTCTGTGTTCCCGCGTAGTTACCAGCGCCGGAGTAGCGGCATCCACGTGGCCAGGACGGCAATGCGGGCGGCACCCGCGGACTCGCCGGCGCCACCGATCAAGGCCGCGTAGCCCAGGCCGCCGGACCTATTATCGAGGAATGGACCAGTCCGCCCTGACCCGGCGCCGGCTGCTCGAGCTGGCAGGAATCGGCCTTGGCGCGTCCGCCCTCACTGCCTGCACTGACGGCATAGAGCCTGTCGACACGCCTGCGCCCATGCCAACCGGCCCGACGGCGACAGCACTGCCGGCGTCCGCGGGCCCGTTGACGCTCCGGGCCAGTTCAGGGTCATTCGTCTCGGCTTTCCGCCCCGGGATCGCCAGCCACTGGTCGCTGGCTGCACCCGAACTGCCGCCCGGCGGCGCGCAGCCCGAATTGCCCGTGGCCGTCTTCCTCCACGGACTGGGCGGCAGCCACGCCGACCTGCTCGAGGACTTGGCGGCCCATGAGTCTCTTCAACGGCACCTCGACGCCGACGGTACACCCTTCGCGATCGCTGCAGTGGACGGCGGAAACACGTGGTGGCACCCCCGCGCGGACGGCAGCGACACCCAGTCGATGCTGGTGAAGGAGTTTGTTCCGTTCCTGGGCAGCCAGGGCTACGACCTTGGCAGGATTGGCCTCTTCGGCATCTCCATGGGCGGCTTCGGTTCCCTCCTGCTCGCCTCGCAGGGCCGGCTGCCAGGAGTCCGCGCCGTCGCGGCCATGAGCCCGGCGGTCTGGGACCACTACGATCCACGCCAGGAATCCGCCTTCGACGGCCCGGCCGACTTCGCGGCCCATGATGTTTTCGCGCTCCGGCCACGGCTCGCGGCGGTGCCCAAGCGGATCGACTGCGGCACCGGGGACGAGCTTGCCGCCACAGTTCGCGCCTACCGCGCAGGACTGCCGGGCGAGGTCGAGGGCGGGTTCCGGCCCGGCGGCCACGACTACAGCTACTGGCGGTCCGTCCTGCCCGAGGTGTTCTCCTTCTTGGGCTACCACCTCGCCTGAACCCGCCGCCGGTAAGATCGAACGGTGCTAATTCTGTTGCCGCCCTCCGAGGGCAAGACTCCCGCTGTCGGTGCTGACGCCGCCGACTGGAGCGCTTTGAGCTTTCCCGCCCTCAACAGCGCACGGGCCAAGGTCCTCGAGGCGCTCGGCACCGTCAGCGCCCACGAGGACGCCTTGGCGCTGCTGGGCGTCGGCGCCTCGCTGAGTGCCGACGTCGAACGCAACACCCGCCTGCACGCGGAACCTGCCGCCCCGGCCCACCAGGTGTATTCCGGGGTGCTCTTTGACGCCCTCGGCTACGACTCGCTGACCCCGGCGCAGCGGAAGAAGGCCGATGCTTCGGTGCTGGTGGTCTCGGCCCTGTGGGGCGCCATCCGCTTCGCTGACCGCGTGCCCGCCTACCGGCTGTCGATGGGGATCTCGCTGCCCGACGTCGGGCGGCTCGCCTCGTTCTGGAAGCCGCGACTGGGCGACGCCCTAGCAGCAGCCACCACGGGTGAGCTGTTGGTGGACTGCCGGTCCAGTACCTACGCGGCGGCCTGGACTCCCCCGCCGGAACAGACGGTGGCCGTGAATGTCTTCACCGAAACCGCCGGCGTGCGCAAAGTGGTCAGCCACTTTGCCAAGCACACCCGTGGCGAGCTGGCCCGGCATTTGCTCAGCCGCAGGGGCAAGGCGCCCCAAACCCCGGCGCAGCTAAGGAAGGCCGTGGCGGAGAAGTGGGCTGCCGAACTCGTTGAGGGCACGGCCCGGAAGCCGCACACCCTGAACATCATCCTGCCCAACTGACTAGCAGCAGGGGCCGTTTTGAGCGCTCAAAACGGCCCCTGCTGCTAGTCAGTTGGGGTGGTTAGGCAGTTGGGGTGGTTAGGCCCACTCGGCCGAGCGGACCAGGATGCAGCCGGAGTCCGGGCAGAACACGATCTCGTCCTCGGCCGCGGCCTTGATCTCGGCCAGGTCGCCGGGGCTGAGGTGCATGCCGGAGCCTTCCGAGGTGCCGTGGAAGAGCCGGGCAGCGCCGACGCCGCGCTTGGCCAGGGTCTTCTCGTAGACGGCGAGCATTCCTGCGTCGAGTCCGGCGGCGAACTCGGCACGCTGCCCGCGCACCACGGTGGCTTCGGCGGCGATCTCGGCCAGCTGCTCGTCCAGTTCGGCACGGATGGAGCCGAAGGAGCCCTGGATGTCGTCCACGATCTGCTGCTGCGCCCCTTGGCGGGCGCGGAGCGAGTCGAGCCGTTCGAGGACTTCGAGTTCGACGTCTTCGAGGTCCGAGCGGCGCTTGTTCAGCGAGACGAGGTCGCGCTGCAGGGCGACGAGGTCCTTGGAAAGGCCCGTGCCGCTGTTGAGCCGCGCCTCGTCGCGTTCGATCCGCGAGGCGACCTGCTCGACGTCGGCCTCTGAGCGCTTGAGCTCGAGCTCGGCGTCGTGGACGGCCACCTTCGCGGCGCCAAGTTCACCGTTGGCCACGCTGAGGGCGGCCTCCAGGTCGGTGATCCGGGAGTCGCTTTCAAGGCTTCGTCGGCGGTTGGACAAGGACTTGAGCTTGGCATCCAGTCCCTGCAATTCGAGCAACTTCAACTGTTCCGCCGGTGCTGCCTTGGCCACTATTTACCTCCGCTAAATCCAATCCGGCCGAAGCCGGGCACCGTATCGGCGCTCCTAAGACTCTAGCGCCTAGCGTGCTCCCCGGCCTCGCTGCGCTCACCCGGGGCCCCTCGCACGCCAGGCTTAGCCCGGAGTCAGAATGAAGTCCCACGGGTCGCTGTTGGTGGTGCTGACCCGGATCTCGACGTCGTGGCCCTGATCGGTGAGCACATTGCCCAGCGCTTCGGCGGCGGCAGGGAGCCACAGCCATTCGCTGGCGAAGTGGGACACGTCGATCAGGTAGGGCCGGTCGTTGACCGCCGCCTCCCGGGCTTCCGATGCCGGGTGGTGCCGCAGATCCGCCGTCACGTAGACGTCCGCGTTGCTTGCCCGGACCTCGCCGAAGAGGGAATCGCCGGCGCCGCCGCAGACAGCCACCCGCCGGATCAGCCCGTCCCGGTCACCCGACACCCGCACGCCCCCGGCCACCGAGGGCAGGATGCCGAACACGCGGGCAGCGAAGTCACCCAGCGTCAGGACCTCTTCGAGGTCGCCGACACGGCCGATGCCTTCCTCCGGGAGCCCGTTCGCCGCAGGGGTCAGCGGGGCCACGTTCTGCAGGCCCAGAGCGTCAGCCAGGACGTCGGAGACGCCCCCGACGGCGGAGTCACCGTTGGTGTGAACGGTCATCAGCGCGGTCCCGGACTCGATGAGCCGGTGCACGGCTTTGCCCTTGGCCGTGTTCGCGGCGACGGACGTCACGCCCTTGAGCAGCAGCGGGTGGTGCGTGATGAGCAGCTCGGCACCGAAGTCGATGGCTTCCTCGATCACATCGGTGGTCGGATCGACTGCGAACATGACCCGGTGCACCTCGGCGCCCGGGTGGCCCGCCACGAGACCCACCTCGTCCCAGTCCTCGGCCAGCGACTCGGGCCAGAGCTCCTCCACGGCCAGCTGGATCATGCCCAGCGTCGCGGCGCCCGAGGCCTCACCGGTGCCCGTATCGCCGTCGACGGCGGCAGCAGGGCCGTCGGATTCCGCTGAAACATCGGTGTTCACAGGTTCCATACCCCCATTTTTACCCTATCCGCGCGCGCCCCGGTCACTCGTAACACTCTCGTAAGGTGGGTGGGGAATCATCGGGGCCCTCGAACCATTGAACAGTGCATGAGAACTTTTGTGCTCGGCGGAGGCTGCTTTTGGTGCCTCGACGCCGTCTACCAGAAAACCAAGGGCGTCAGCTCGGTCGTCTCGGGCTACACCGGAGGCCATGACCACAACCCCGACTACTACTCTGTATGCTCCGGGACCACAGGCCACGCCGAGGTGGTGGCGGTGACGTTCGACGAGGACATCATTCCCGCCGAGGTCATCCTGGACATGTTCTTCGCCCTCCACGATCCCACCACACTGAACCGGCAGGGCTACGACGTCGGGACCCAGTACCGGTCCTCGATGTTCTACGAGACCACCGAGGAAAAGATCCTGTTCGAGGAGGCGATCGAACGGAACCAGGCCCTGTGGAAGCACCCGATCGTCACCGAGGTCAGCCGGCGGCCGAAGTTCCATGTGGCCGAGGAAATCCACCAGGACTTCTACGCCAAGTACCCCGAGGAGGGCTACTGCAACGTCATCATCAACCCGAAGCTGGCCAAGGCGAGGAAATATTACTCTGCATGGCTTAATGCTTAGCTAGGGCCTGTGACCGCTCGTTAGGCTGACCTCAGTCAACCCTCCTCAAAGACAGGCATACATACATGGCACCGATCTATGACGATGTAACCCAGCTGGTGGGCGGAACTCCGCTGGTCCGGCTGAACCGGCTGACCGAAGGCCTGGACGCCACCGTGGCGGTCAAGCTGGAGTTCTACAACCCGGCCAACAGCGTCAAGGACCGGATCGGCGTCGCCATCATTGATGCTGCCGAGAAGTCCGGTGCCCTCAAGCCCGGCGGCACCATTGTCGAAGGCACGTCCGGCAACACCGGAATCGCCCTGGCCATGGTGGGCGCGGCCCGCGGCTACCGGGTCATCCTGACCATGCCCGAAACGATGTCCACCGAGCGCCGGGTCATGCTCCGCGCGTACGGCGCCGAGATTGTCCTGACCCCCGGCTCCGAGGGCATGCGCGGTGCCGTGGAGAAGGCCCAGGAGATCGTGGCCAACACGGAGAACTCCATCTGGGCCCAGCAGTTCGCCAACGAGGCCAACCCGGAGGTCCACCGCCGCACCACGGCCGAGGAAATCTGGACCGACACCGACGGGAAGGTGGACATCTTCGTCGCCGGCGTCGGCACCGGCGGCACCGTCACCGGCGTCGGCCAGGTCCTGAAGGAACGCCGGCCGGGTGTCCAGATCGTCGCCGTCGAGCCGAAGGACTCCGCCATCCTCAACGGCGGCGCCCCGGGCCCGCACAAGATCCAGGGCCTCGGCGCGAACTTCGTCCCGGAAATCCTGGACACCAACGTGTACGACGAGGTCATCGACGCCACCTTGGAAGACTCCGTCCGCGTGGCGCGCGAACTCGGCATCAAGGAAGGCATCCTGGGAGGCATCTCCTCCGGCGCCATCGTCTGGGCGGCCCTGGAGCTCGCCAAACGCCCGGAGAACGCCGGTAAACTCATTGTTGCAGTGGTTTGCGACTTTGGTGAGCGCTACATCTCCACCGTGCTGTACGACGACATCCGCGGCTAAGTCCCTGCCGCTGTCCCACGATTCCCCAGAAAGGTCTTTGTGAGCTTCTTCGCAAGACTGAAGGAAGACCTCGACGCCGCCCGGTCCCACGACCCGGCGGCTCGAGGTTCTTTTGAGAACTTCTTCGCCTATTCCGGCCTGCACGCAATCTGGTTCCACCGCCTGACGCACCGGCTGTGGCAAAACCCGGTCCTGCGGTTCCCGGCACGGCTCATCTCCCAGCTCGCCCGGTTCCTCACCGGCATCGAGATCCACCCCGGCGCGACCATCGGCCGGCGTTTCTTCATCGATCACGGCATGGGCGTGGTCATCGGCGAGACCGCCGAGATCGGCGAGGACGTCATGATCTACCACGGCGTGACCCTCGGTGGCCGCTCTCTCGCCAAGATCAAACGCCATCCCACCATCGAGGACCGCGTGGTGATCGGCGCCGGGGCCAAGATCCTGGGCCCCATCACCATCGGTCGGGACAGCGCCGTCGGCGCCAACGCCGTGGTGGTCAAGGATGCCCCGGCTGAATCGATCGTCACCGGTGTGCCGGCCACCTGGCGGCACCGCGACTCGCAGCGTGAGACCAAGCCCGCCGTCGACCCGGCCGAATACCTGATCGATTACCACATCTAGGACCCCTACTGACTGCCCGGCAGCGGTCCGGCGGCCCGCTCCCGGGGCCTCGGCGGTCCTACCCGGGGAACCGCTTGTAAATGTTCCACAGGATGGCGTCGAACGCCCGGTCCGGCAGCAGGTGGCGCAGCATGAGGATCCCCCGGGCGCTGGCACCCACCGGGTACCGTGTCTTGGGCCGCCGCGCCGTCGCCGCGTGCAGGATCGCCTCGGCGGCGAGCTCCGGCCGCGCCGAGGTTGCCGCGTTGTCCGTGGTGGCCAGCGCGGCCGCCACCACCTTGGCCTGGGCCCCGTACGGGCCACTCCCGGAGCTGGCCAACAGCCCCTGCGCCGCAATGGCGCCCCACTCCGACAGCGTCCCGGCGGGCTCGATGATGGCCACGTCGATGCCGTGCGGCTTGAGCTCGAGCCGCAACGAATCGCTCAGGCCCTCCACCGCAAACTTTGTCGCGTGGTACCAGGCGCCCAGCGGCTCGTACATCTTGCCGCCGATCGATGAGATGTTGATGATCCGGCCCGCCCGCGCGGCCCGCATGGCGGGGATCACGAGCTGCGTCATCCGCGCCAGGCCGAAGACGTTCACGTCGAACTGACGCCGCCCCTCGGCCAGCTCCACCTCCTCGAGCGAACCGTACGTCCCGTAGCCGGCGTTGTTGACCAGGACATCGATCCGGCCGTGCACGGCCAGCACTTCCCCGACGGCGGCGCTCATCGAGGCCTCATCCGTCACGTCCAATGCCATCACCTTGACGCCGGAGGCCTTCAACGGCTCCATTTTCTCCACCCGCCGGGCCCCGGCATAGACGGTGAAGCCGGCCGATGCAAGCTTTTTCGCGGTTTCAAAGCCGATCCCGGTGGACGCACCGGTGACAAACGCTACGGGCTGGGGCATGAGCAAAACTCCTTGGGCGCTGAACTCCTTCGGCAGGAGCGGCCGGAGACACGGACGGCCGGCGCCTCCCAGAGTATCTGGAAAGGGCCGGCCGTCTATGGTGCTGCTAGTGGGTGTCGACTGCCTCGATCTCGGACTTGTCCTCGCCCCAGAGGGTGTGGAACGTGCCCTCGGCGTCGACGCGGCCGTAGGTGTGCGCACCGAAGAGGTCGCGCTGGCCCTGGATGACGGCGGCCGGCAGGCGCTTGCGGCGCAGGCCGTCGTAGTAGGCCAGTGAGGAGGAGAACACCGGCACCGGGATGCCGAGCTGCACCGCGGTGGACACTACCCGGCGCCAGGCCGGGAGGACCTCGGCGATCGCCTTGGTGAACGCCGGCGCGAAGAGCAGGTTGGCCGGCTTCTCCGCCGCGGCGTAGGCCTTGGTGATCTCCTTGAGCAGTTCCGCGCGGATGATGCAGCCGCCGCGCCACAGCGAGGCGATCTCATCCAGCTTCAGGTCCCAGCCGTATTCCTTGGCCGCAGAGGTGAGCATGTCCAGCCCCTGGGCGTAGGAGACCAGCTTGGAGGCGTAAAGCGCCTGGCGGACGTCTTCGACGAAACTCTCGGGGACCTCGACGGCGGCCTCGCCGCCGGCCAGCAGCTCCTGGGCCAGCACACGCTGCTCCGCCTGCGAGGACAGGGCCCGGGCGAAGACGGACTCTGCGATGCCCGATGTCGGGGAACCGAGTTCGAGCGCGGAGATGACCGTCCAGCGGCCGGTGCCCTTCTGGCCGGCAGCATCCACCACGACGTCGACGAACGGCTTGCCGGTCTTCGCATCGACGTGGCCGAGGACCTCGGCGGAGATTTCGATCAGGAAGGAGGCGAGGTCGCCCTTGTTCCACTCTTCGAAGATCTTGGCCTGCTCGGCCGGTTCGATTCCGGCGCCGGAGCGCAGGAGGTCGAAGGCCTCGCCGATGACCTGCATGTCGGCGTATTCGATCCCGTTGTGGACCATCTTGACGAAGTGGCCGGCGCCGTCGGTGCCGATCCAGGCGCAGCAGGGCTGGCCGTCGACGTGCGCGGCGATCTTTTCCAGCAGCGGGCCGAGGGCGTCGTAGGACTCCTTGGAACCGCCCGGCATGATCGAGGGGCCGTTGAGGGCGCCTTCCTCGCCACCGGAGACTCCGATGCCGACGAAGTGCAGGTCCTTCTTGGCGAGCGCGGCCTCGCGGCGGCGGGTGTCCTCATAGTGCGAGTTGCCGGCGTCGATGATGATGTCGCCCGCCTCCAGAAGCGGCTCGAGCTGCTCGATCACGGAATCGACCGGCTTGCCGGCCTTGACCATGATCAGTACGCGGCGCGGCTTCTCCAGAGAATCAACGAGTTCCTGGAGGGTCTCCGTGCGGACGAAGTCGCCCTCATCGCCGTACTTGGCGAGCAGGGTGTCTGTCTTTTCCACCGACCGGTTGTGCAGGGCAACGGTGAAGCCGTTCCGGGCCAGGTTGCGTGCGAGGTTGGCCCCCATCACGGCGAGGCCGGTAACACCGATGTGTGCTGACATCAAAACTCCAATTCATTTCTGTGCACCATGATTTTGTGGACCATGGATGCACGGCGGTTCATCTAAGACGTTCATCTAGGACTCGGCAGGTTGCGCCGCAAAGGGCAGAACCCGCTCTTGAGGATTTGTGGCTGTCCATAAACCATATGTATTTCCGCGGGCTGCGGGAAAGCAGCGCCCACGTAGCGGAATACTGTGCGTCATAAACAGTCTATGATCACCGGCGCCCGCCACGCCGGTCGGCCCGGAGCAGGTCCACAGCATTATGCTTACGACTATGTCAACCAGCCTCCATCATCGTGCCATTGAGCACCTCGGAACCCGGATCGTGGCCGGCGAGCTGCCGCCCGGGCACGTCATGCTTGCGGAGCACCTTGAGGACGAACTCAAGGTCTCCCGCTCGGTGGTCCGGGAGGCCGTCCGGGTTCTCCAGTCCCTGGGCCTGGTTGAGACCATCAAGCGGGTCGGCATCCGGGTGCTGCCCTCGAACCGCTGGAACCCGTTCGATCCGCTCGTGATCCGCTGGCGCCTGGCCGGTGAGGGCCGCGGCGCCCAGTTGCGCTCCCTGGCCGAGCTCCGCACCGCCGTCGAGCCGGTGGCCGCCGAACTGGCAGCGGCCAACGCCCCCGAGGCACTCCGCCGGGAGCTCGTGGAGATCTCGCACGCCATGCGCGACGCCGGGCAGGCCGGGGACGTGCCCCGGTTCCTGGATCTGGACATCCTGTTCCATTCCCTGTTGCTGACCGGCTCCGGCAACGAGATGTTTGCCAACATGGTGGGCCAAGTGACCGAGACCCTGACCGGCCGCACCCTCCACGGCCTGATGCCGGACCACCCGCGGGAGACGGCGCTGCAGTGGCACGTGGAGGTGGCCGAAGCCATCGCCGCCGGGGATGCCGCCGCCGCCCGCGAGGCCTCCAACCGGATCATGCGGGAGACCATCTCGGAGATGGAGCCGAGCTGGAAGAACCAGCCGCGGGTGTTCGTCCCGGTCGAGCGGCACTAGCTCACCCCTGGCGGACCGGATCCCCGGGCCCGACGACGGCGGCGCGCCTCACGCCGGGGCCGGGCGGAAGTCCAGCAGGACCTTCCCGGAAACAGCCGCATTCCTGGCGACGTCGAACGCTTCCAGTCCGCGGTCCAGCGAAAAGGTGTGGGTGACCACGGGATCCACCAACAGCGATCCGTCGGCGAGTGCACCGAGAACCTCATCGATTTCGTCGTTGAAGCGGAACGAGCCCACCAGCTCGAGCTCGCGCGTGATGGCCAGGGAGATCAGGACCGGCTGCGGGCCCGAGGGCAGCAGTCCCACCATCACCACCCTGCCGCCGCGGACCGCGCCCTTGATCGCAGAGGCCAGGCCCTGGTGGCTGCCTGAGGACTCGATGACGACGTCCGCCTCCACCGCCGCGATCGCCTCGACGTCGTCCCCCTTGAGGACGGCGTCGGCTCCCACGGCACGGGCGATTTCCAGCGGTCTGTCGTGCATGTCCACGGCCACGATCCGGACTGCGCCGGCCCGCTTGAGGACCGCCACCGCCAGCGCGCCGATGGGGCCGCTGCCGATCACCAGCGCCGTCTTTCCCGCGACGTCCCCGGCGCGCGACACGGCGTGCCATGCGACGCTGGCCGGTTCCGCCAGGGCCGCGGTCCGCAGTTCCAGGGCCGCCGGCAGGGGCCGGAGCATCCTGGCAGGCAGCGTGGCGTAGCGGCTGAAGGCCCCGTCGGTGTGCGGATAGCGTGCGGCGCTGCCCAGGTAGGTGCACCCTGGTGACAGGTTGGGCCGGTCTGCGGGGTACCGGGCGCTGCCCGGACCGGGTGTGGCGGGATGGACTGCGACGGGCGTGCCGGGCGCTGGGCCCGATCCGTCCGCGGCGGCCCGGACCACGGTTCCCACGATCTCGTGGCCCAGGACCAGGGGAGCTTTCAGGATGGATTCGCCCGCCGCACCGTGCAGCCAGTAGTGCAGGTCGGAGCCGCAGATGCCGCCGAAGGCCACTTCGATGACGGCCTCATCGGGCGCCGGTGCAGGCACGGGAATGTCCTCGATCCGCAGGTCTCCCGCCGCGTGGGCCACCACCGCCGGGGCCGTGGCCGGGAGTTGTGCCGCGGCGCCCATTAGACCACCACCGTCATTCCGCCGTCGATGAAGATGGTTTGGCCGTTGACGAAGTCCGAGCCGCTGGAGGCCAGCCACACCGCGGGACCGGCCAGGTCCTGCACGGTCCCCCACCGGTGCGCCGGGGTCCGGCCCAGGATCCAGGCGTTGAACGCCTCATCGTCCACGAGGTTCTGCGTCATCTCGGTATGGATGTAGCCCGGCGCGATGCCGTTGATCTGCAGCCCGGACCCGGCCCATTCCGCGGTCATCGCCCGGGTCAGGTTCCGCAGCCCGCCCTTGGCCGCCACATAGGGGGCGATGGTGGGCCGGGCGAGGTCGGTCTGGACCGAGCAGATGTTGATGATCTTGCCCCGGCCCCGGGGGATCATGTGCCGGGCCGCGGCGCGGCCCACCAGGAAGGCGCTGGTCAGGTCCGTGGCGATCACCCGGTCCCAGTCCGCGACGTCGAGCTCCAGCATCGGGACCCGGTGCTGGATGCCGGCGTTGTTCACCAGGATCGCCAGCGGCCCCACGTTCTCCTCCACCCAGGCCACGCCCCGGGCGGCCTCGGCGTCGCTGGTGACATCGAAGGCGCAGCCGTGCACCCGGCCCGGCGGGTAGTCCGCGGCCATCGCGGCCTCGGCGGCCTTGAGCCGGGCCGGGTTGATGCCGTTGAGCACCACGGTGGCGCCGGCGTCGGCCAGGGCCCGGGCCAGGGCGTTGCCGATCCCCCGGCTCGAACCGGTCACCAGGGCTACACGCCCCGTCAGGTCAAATAGTCCATTCATGGTTTGCTGATCCTCATTTGGTCTTCACTGCTGGATTAACTGTTGTGCTGACTGTGGTGTTGTCGCTGAGATTCGAGATGGTTTGCCGCACGACGGCGAGGTCCCGGTCCCCCAGCCCTTGGCGCTTGAGTTCCGCGTAGAGCTCGACGCCGGCGGCAGCCATCGGTACCGCGGCACCGGCCGCCGAGGCGCTTTCGAGCACGAAGGACAGGTCCTTGTGCATGAACTTGGCCGGTCCGGTGGGCTCGTAGTTCTTGGCGGCGAGCCGTGGCCCCACGATGTCCAGGACCCGGCTGCCGGCCAGTCCGCCCGCGAGCACTTCGTAGAGGGCGGCCACGTCCATGCCGGAGCGTTCGGCGAGCTCCGCGGCCTCGGCGAGCGCCGCCGTCGTAGTTCCGACGATCAGCTGGTTGCACGCCTTGGCGAGCGATCCCGCACCCAGCGGTCCGAGCCGCCGCACGGTGCTACCCATCGCGCTGAAGAGCGGCAGGAGCCGGCGGAAGTCTTCCTCGCTGGCGCCGGCCATGATGGCGAGGGTTCCGTCCACCGCACCTTTCGTGCCGCCGCTGACGGGCGCATCGACGACGACGGCGTTGCCTCCGCTCGCCTCCGCGACGCGCGCCCCGAATTCTTGCACCGCAGAGGGCGAGACGCTGCTCATGACCACCACGGCGGTTCCGGGGGCGGGCGGCCTGGCGGCCCAGCCGGCCAGGAGCGGGGCGCTGACATCTTCAATGTCGGACAGATCCGGGAGCATGAAGACGATGACGGGCAGGTCGCGGAGAGCCTCGGCCGCGGCCACGCTGGATCCGCCCCGGGCCACGAAGGCCTCCAGGGCCGCCGGCGACCGGTTCCAGGCGCTGACGGCCCACCCCGCCGCGAGGAGGTTGGCGGCCATCGGCGCACCCATCAGTCCGAGGCCGACGAAGCCGGCCTCCTTGCGGTCCATCTCCATGCTGCCTCACATCGTCGTGGCTAATCTTTGCAGTGGTTAACATTTGAAACTGTTCAGCATTCTAGCCTCCATTCAGTATGATGAACACTATGACGACCCAAACCACCGTCGCGATCGCCGTCCCGCTCGAAGCAGAGCTGGTGGAACGCATCCGCGCCGTAGACCCGTCCGTGACCGTCCTCTACGAGCCCGAGCTCCTGCCGCCGGAACGCTTTCCCGCCGACCATGCGGGCGATCCGGACTTCCGCCGGACGCCAGAACAGGAAGAGCGCTACTGGGACATGCTCAACAAGGCCCAGGTCCTGTACGGGCTCCCCAACGAAAGCCCGGCGGGCCTCGCCAGGATCGCCGGCAGCAACCCCCGCCTTGAGTGGATCCATGCCATGGCGGCAGGTGCCGGCGGTGCCGTGAAGGCCTCGGGACTGGACGCCGCGACGCTACAGAAGTTCAAGGTCACCACCTCCGCCGGGGTGCATGCCCTGCCGCTGGCCGAATTCGCCGCCCTCGGCATCCTCAACGGCTTCAAGCGCAGCGCGGAACTGGCCCAGGACCAGGCCGCCAGGCTCTGGCCCGAGCTCCGCACCCCCACCCGCCTGGTTAATGGCTCCCGCCTGGTGGTCACCGGGCTGGGCGAGATCGGGCTGGAGACCGCACGGATCGCCCGCGCCCTGGGCATGATCGTCAGCGGCACCAAGCGGACCGTGGAGCCCATCGACGGGATCGACGTGGTCACGGACAACGACGGCGTCGCCGGGCTGCTCGGCACCGCAGACGCCGTCGTCAACACCCTTCCCGGCACGCCGTACACCGAGAAGCTCTTCGGCCGCGAGATTTTCGCTGCCATGAAGCCCGGGACCGTCTTCGTCAACGTGGGCCGCGGCACGGTGGTGGATGAGGAGGCGCTCGTGGAGGCGCTGAGGAACGGCCAGGTCTCCTACGCCTGCCTGGACGTCTTTGCCGTGGAGCCGCTCCCGCAGGACAGCCCGCTGTGGACCCACCCCAGGGTGATGGTCTCCCCGCACACCTCGGCCCTCAGCGCAGCCGAAAACCGGCTGATCGCCGAGCGCTTCTGCAGCAACCTGCGGACCTACCTCGACGGCGGCGAACTCCCCCACCTCGTGGACACGGTCCACTTCTACTAAGCCCAGCTTCCGCGCCAAGCACCCAGGGCGGCCCCACCGGAAACGGTCGGGCCGCCCTTTGGTGTCCGGCGCGCCCCGCTGGGCCGCATTGGGCCGCAGCTCCGGCTGGCGACGCGCACTCACCCTGACGCCGCACCTCCCGCTCCGCGACGCGCATATTGCTTGTCGATGCGTGTCCCGCTCCGCGACGCGCATTTCGCTTGTCGACGCGGGTATTTCGGTCGCGCCCGGTATTGTGCGCGTCGCCAAGCAATTCCGGT
This sequence comes from Arthrobacter sp. 05L421, assembly GCF_056397785.1. Classification (NCBI taxonomy): domain Bacteria; kingdom Bacillati; phylum Actinomycetota; class Actinomycetes; order Micrococcales; family Micrococcaceae; genus Arthrobacter; species Arthrobacter sp. 05L421. The sequence continues at coordinate 8,000 of NZ_JBFTOC010000028.1, read as the reverse complement.
GTCGTAGAAATGGCCGTGGCCCCTCCCTGGGCGGAAGGCGACGCGCATCCACTCTGACGCCGCACCTACTGATCCGCGACGCGCAAATTTCTCGCGGATGCACATATTGTCCCTCGACTCGTGTATTCCGGTCGCGCCGGGTATTGTGCGCGGCGCCAAGCGCTTCCCGTGTCGCAGAAAAGGCCGTGGCCCCTTCCTGGGCGGAAGGGGCCACGGCCTGAAGTGTCCCGCAGGGGGCGGGCTGAGAAGGGCGGCTGCGCCTAGCTGGCGTCCTCAATCAGGAGGAGGTCGCGTCCCACCGTCTCGGGAGTGAAGAAGGTGGTGACGAACGAGATCAGCGCAAGCACCAGCGAGTAGATGGCAAGGACCAGCCAGGAATGGTCCGTGGCGGCCAGAAGCGCGGCGCCTACCAGCGGGACCATCCCACCGGCCAGGACGGCGGAGAACTCGCGGCTCATGGCCACGCCGGTGAAGCGGTACTGCGAGCCGAAGAGTTCAGGCAGCAGCGGGCACTGCGGGCCGAGCATGGACTGAACGCCGAGGGCGATGCCCACCACCATGACAATCCAGACGAGTGTGACGTTGCCCAGGGTGACCAGGTAGAACGCCGGCAAGGCGATGAGCGCCTGGAACAGTGCACCGTAGCGGTAGACCGGAACGCGGCCGAACCTGTCCGAGAGCGCGCCGAAGGTGATCACCATGACGGCGGCGAACCCTGCTGCAATGAGCAGGCCAACCGGACCGATGAATTTGTCGCCGGGAAAAACGCCGTCCTTTGACGCCAGGAACGCGATCAACAGGGCGGAGTAGATCGAGGAGTTCCCGTTTTCGCCCATCCGAAGGCCGATGCCGATCAGCACGTTCTTCTTGGAGTGCTTCCACAGCTGACCGATGGGGTTCTTGACCACATTCTTGTGCTTCTCCAGCTCCTGGAACACCGGCGTTTCCTTCAGCCGAAGCCGAATGAATAGGGCCACCACAATCAGGAGCACACTGGCCAGGAAGGGCACCCGCCACAGCCAGCCTTGCAGGGTGGCCTTGTCGGCCATGGCAATGAGGGCAAACGTTCCGGCGCCGAGCAAGGTGCCCAGCTGGATGCCGACGAACGGGAGAGCGGCGAAGAAACCACGACGGCGGCGCGGCGCGACTTCGGAGATCAGCGTGGTGGCGCCCGCCTGTTCCGCACCGGCACCCAGCCCCTGGCAAATGCGCAGGAACACCAGGAGCACGGCGCCCACCATGCCTGCCTGATCGTAGGTCGGCAGCAGGCCGATGGCAAAGCTGGCGGTCCCCATCAGGGCGATGGTGAGGATGAGGACCATTTTGCGGCCGAACCGGTCGCCGATGTAGCCGAAGACCATTCCGCCAAAGGGCCGTGCCGCGAAACCTACGCCGTACGTGGCAAAGGAAGCGATCAGGGCTCCGTCCTCGCCGAGCGGCGCGAAGAACAGCGGGCCGAAGATCAGGGCCGAGGCCAGGCCATAGATGTAAAAGTCGTAGTACTCCAGAGCGGAGCCTACAGAGCTGGCAAGCGTTGCCCGTCGCAGCTGTTCCGGATCGACGACGGCGCCGTCCGCTTCAGCGAGCGATGTATTAGTACGAGTTGTCACAAGCACTCCCTCAAGAACACTCCAGAACCCCGTTGGCCTGGTGGGATGTGAGCAACCCCTCAAGGAGTCGATCACTATGTTGAACAGAGTACAGCATAGTGATCGACTAACCAATGAATAATCAGACTTATTCGTGGCGCCTCAGGACGGCCCGGCGTTACGGGCCCTATCCCATGGGATTGCCCAGGGACCGGGCAAGGTCCTTGAGTTCCTTCACCATCATGGCGCCTTGCTCCTGCGAGTATGTCGCCTTGAGTGCAGTGACCGAGAGGCCGAGGCTGGGACCGTGGGCACCCCGCGTCGGGACGGCCACGGCCAGGCACACGACGCCGGTGGTGGATTCCTCGCCCTCGAACGCGTATCCCTGCTCCCGGATGACGCTGAGTTGCGCCTTGAGTTCAGCTCCGGTGCGCAACGACTTCGGCGTCAGGACCGGCAGTTCGGCGTCGTCGGCAAACATCGCGTCGACGTCGTGGTCATGCAGTCGCGCTATCAACGCCTTGCCCACGGCGCAGAGGGAAACCGGCATCTTGTCGCCGATGTTGGATGTCAGGCGTACCGCGGGGTGTCCCTCATAGCGGGCGAGATAGATGACATTCGTTCCATCCAGCATGGCAATCCGGACCGTCTCTCCTGAAAGTGTCGGCGCCTGTTCACAGAACCGGTAGAACTCCTGAACCTCGTCGAGGCGGCTGAGGTACGCCGCACCCAGCTCAACCAATTTGCGGCCGAGGGTGAACTCCGCGCCCTGGCGGTGGATAAGCCTGGCCTCCTCGAGTGCGAGCAGCAGGTTGGAGGTTGAGGACTTCGGAATCCCCAGCTCCCTGGCCAGATCACTGAGCGTGAGGCGTCCGGTCGCGGATGCGGCCAGGGCTTCCAGCACGGCGGCGGCACGGGTGACAGCCGGTGCGGGTGAGGCGCTCCCCAATCCGTCGGAGGTTCGGGAAACTCGGGAATCGGCCATGATTCTCCTTCAGGTATCGCGCGCAAGTCGCCGCGGCACTCAATCGAATGCCGTCCAGTCGGCTGAACAGTAACCATCATAATGTCTGGCGTCGTGAATCGGGACCCGGCCGACGCCGCAGACCCGTGGCTCCCCTGCCAGCGCTCCGCGGTGTGAACGGCCGGCCCGTCAGGGAGCGGACACCACGGGATTGGTCAGCTGGCCGATGCCTGCAATGTGGCACGTGACAGAGTCTCCGGGAACGATTGGCGCGGACTCGGCGGGAAAGCCCGTCAGGACTACGTCGCCCGGGTGCAGAGTCATGAAGGACGTCAGATAGGCGAGGATTTCCTCCACCCTCCAGCCGAGATCGGCGGAGCTGGCCGCCTTGAGTTCCGCTCCGTTGTGGTTGATTCCGATCGCCAAGTCGTCCCCCGTCAGGTCCGTGACAATCCACGGCCCCAGGGGCGTGAACGTGTCCTGGCTCTTGGCGCTGATCCACAGTTCGTCGGATTTCTGCAGATCCCGGGCGGAGACGTCGTTTCCAATGGTGTAGCCCAGGACTGCACCCCTGGCGTTGCCGGGCGTTAGCCCGCGGGACCTGCTCCCAACGACGATTGTCAGTTCAGCCTCCGGCTCGACGCAGCCCACCCCCGGACGCAGTTCGATTGGGTCTCCGGGGCCAACCACGCTGGTGGCCGCCTTATGGAAAGCCTGCGGCGGAAGCTCGCGGCCCGCGCGGCCGGTATCGTGCGCCATGCCCAGGACGTTGGCGGGGACGCTGGGCGCGAGGAACGTAAATGAGGCCTCATCCACGGTCGCGCCGATTTCCCAGCCGCTGCGGGGCGGGCTGCCGGCGTTGGCCGCAGAACCGGGGAATGGGGAGGTGGTAACCGTCCACAACGTGCCGGCCGAACTGCCAAAGTCCGGTGCGTCGTTGGCGACGAAGAAGTGTTCGTCCTCGGCCGCACGGGAAAGGGGGCGGACTCTGGCGATTCGGCGGGCAGTAATGGCGGTCATGGCGGTCATGAAAACATCCTAGGCGGCAGGGTCTCGCACCCCGGAATAAGGCCATCGAATAGCCTAATTGCGGTGGCGTCGAAACGCCGTCGGTGTTTCACATTTCCAATCGATCACGGTATATTCGTTACAAGCCTTCCACCGCGGCATCCCCCAATAGTCGCGGTGGAAGGCTTTTCCAATGCCCGGGTGACACCGGTGTCCGGGACCATCCTCAGGAGCTGGCGGAACCGCCCGTCGACGCCGGCCCCGGCACTCTAGGCGCGACACCCTAGGCCCTGCACCCTACGCGGCGTCCGCAACCGCCTCCCGCAGCCGCCAGCCGCCGCCGAGCCCGTCCCGGATCAATTCCATGGTGGTCAGGGCCGATCCGCGGTTGCGGCCCAGCCTTGCCTGGATCTGCCAGACCTCGACGTCCACTCGGCTCAGGCCCTTGGGCATCCGGCGCTCGGCCTCCCACCAGCTGACCCGCTCGAACCAGCGCACCGGCTCGGCCCCGACCAACCACTCCCTGCCCCCGCGGACCACGGCCAGCGGCCGCCCGTCCGGGCCTGTCTTCACCATCACGTGCTCCATGCCCCACACGCTAGGGCGGGGCTCGGACATTTTAGGGCCCGGGCAATTTCTCGGACATTTAGGGCTCGGGCAATACAAGGGCATGGGCATTTCCGGAGCACAGACATTCCACTGAACCGGCGGTCGGAAAGCGTCCGACCGGGTCAACTGGACGCACAAAACCCCGCCTTGCGGACCTTGCGGTCTTGCATGACGGGGTTTCCTGTGGTGGGTCCTACCGGGATCGAACCGATGACATCCACGGTGTAAACGTGGCGCTCTACCAGCTGAGCTAAAGACCCAAACCGCGGTATCGGCGCCTCAGCGCTTCAACCAACGAACAGTTACTGTACCGGATGTCACCGGCTAAGCGCCAATCGCCAAGCCAATCGCCAAGCCAATCAGCCAGGGCCGTTCTTACAGTGCCGGCAGCTCGGCGGCGAGCCAGGTCAGGGCCCCGCTGACGCCGGCGTCCAACTTGATGGTGGCGAGGTTGTCCCCGCGCGTCGGTCCCCTGTTGATGATGACCACGGTTTTGCCCTGCTTCGCCGCGTGGCGGACAAAACGCAGGCCGCTCATCACTGTGAGCGACGAGCCGGCCACGAGGAGGGCACGGGCCGCGTCAACCATGGCGTAGGAGCGCTCGACGCGGTCCTTGGGCACATTTTCCCCGAAATAGACGAAGTCCGGTTTCAAGGTTCCCGCGCAGGCCGGGCAGCGGGCGACGACGAACGATTCGATCAGTCCAGCGTCCTCGACTGTGGCATCGGCGTCGGGGGCCATCTCAACCACCCCGGCGGCCTGCGCCCGTTCCAGGAATCCGGGGTTGAGTTCCTCCAGGACGCTGGCCAGCATCCGGCGGCTGAACAGCCGGCGGCAGTCCAGGCACACAACCTGGTCGAACCGGCCGTGCAGGTCCACGACATTGACGCTGCCGGCGTCCTCGTGGAGACGGTCGACGTTCTGGGTGATGAGTCCGGTGAGCAGTCCCCGCTGTTCCAGCCGGGCTACCGCGGCATGGCCGGCATTGGGATCCGCCCGCCGCAGGTGCGACCAGCCGATGTGGTTGCGGGCCCAATAGCGTCGCCGGTTTCCGGGTTCGCCGATGAATTCCTGGTAGGTCATGGGGGTCCGCGGCGCGGCGCCGGGCCCGCGGTAATCCGGGATGCCCGAATCCGTGCTCAGGCCGGCACCGGTCAGCACGGCAAACTGCCGCCCGGACAGCAGGGCGTGGATGTCCTGGAGGATCCCGATTTCGCTGCGCTGCAGCTCCGCGGCGGTCTGGGCGGCACTCTCGGCGGCCTTGACCGGCGGGAGGCTGGCGAACCCGGTCATGCCGATTCCTGGCCGCCGCTGCCTCATCGGATCAGTTCCCGCCGAGTCCCGCGAGTGCTGTCCGGTATTCGGCAAGGTCCCGGGCCTGGCCGCGGGGATTCACCACCACGTAGCGAACGATTCCCGCCGCGTCGATGATAAAGGTGCCGCGCAGTGCCATCCCGCTCTCAGAGTCGAACACCCCGTAGGCCGAAGCCACGGCGCCGTGCGGCCAAAAGTCGGCGAGCAGGTCGAAGCCGTAGCCTTCCTTCTCGGCGTAGGCCCGTTGGGCGAACTTGCTGTCCACCGAGACAGCCAGCACGGCGGCATCGGCATCCTCGAACAGAGCCAGGTTGTCCCGGATTTCGCAGAGTTCCCCGGTGCAGATGCCGGAGAAGGCGAAGGGATAAAAGACGATGACCACGTTGCGGCCGCGGAAGTCCGAAAGGCGCACCGGTTCGCCGAATTGATTGGCAAGCTCGAAATCCGGGGCGGGTTCGCCGACGCCGGGAACGGGCGCGACGGCGGCTAGCAGCGCAGCGGCAGACACCGCAGTGGCCTCGTGCTGGGCCGCTTGGGTCACTTGTTCTTCCGCGTAACCAGCCGGGTGGCGCTCCAGTCCTTCGAGACGCCGGCGGAAGTCGTGTAGTGGAGCCCTGCTGTGGGCGCGGCATCCTGGATGTCCGCCGGCGACACATAGCCGTCCCGGCCGGACTTGGGAGTCAGGACCCAGACAACGCCGCCCTCGGTGAGCGTGGTCAGCGAATCGACCAGCGTGTCAACAAGGTCTCCGTCACCTGCCCGCCACCAGAGAATGGCGGCATCGACCACCTCATGGTCGTCCTCGTCGAGAAGCTCAGAGCCCGTGAGATCTTCGATATCGTCTCGCAAGTCGAAGTCGACGTCGTCGTCATAACCGAATTCCTGAATCAGGTCCCCGTCTTTGAAACCCAGTTTCTCCGCCACATTTACCGAAGTGGCGGCGTCGGCCTCGCTCACGTGTTGCTCCTATGCTTTGTGAATTGCTTCATGTTTTCAATGGCACTAGTGATTTCCATTACTCCAAGCCAACACCCTTTGAGCTCTCGCTTCAAGCTGTTGGCACCGCGATCCGCCATATTCTGCGTCACACAGCGCGATCCGAAGGCTGCCGGGCAGCGCTTCGTCACACAACCAGTATGCCCGTGAAATACGGTGGCGGGTCCATGCGGCGGCTACGCATCCATCTCCCAGCACGACTAGAGTGGCTGATGACGACTACGCCTGCCCGGGCAACCGCCCGGCTAATTACAGGCAGGCGTACCGTGATTGGACCTTTGCCCGGCGCATACGACCGGGCTGTTGTAACCGATATGTCGCCCACGTCGCGTTCACGCCTGGCAGTCACCCTGCCCGGAGCTGAGGGTGCCGATGGATGCGCTCAAAGAGAGGTTGGACGTGGCTGCAGGAGAAGATACCTCCCATATCCTCAGCGGGTTGACAAACCAGCTGCCTGATCGTGATCCGGAAGAGACCGCCGAATGGCTGGAGTCCCTGGATACCCTGATTCAGGAACAGGGCACGGAACGTGCCCAGTACATCATGCGCAGCCTGCTTCAGCGGGCCGGGGCGCAGAGCGTGGGTGTTCCGATGGTCACCACCACGGACTACGTCAACACCATCCCGGTGGACCAGGAAGCGGAGTTCCCCGGGGACGAGGAGATTGAGCGTAAGTACCGGGCCTGGCTGCGCTGGAATGCCGCCGTCATGGTGCACCGGGCGCAGCGGGCCGATATCGGCGTCGGCGGGCACATCTCCACCTACGCCGGTGCCGCAACCCTGTACGAGGTCGGGTTCAACCACTTCTTCCGTGGCAAGGACCACCCCGGCGGCGGGGACCAGGTCTTCTTCCAGGGCCATGCCTCCCCCGGCATGTACGCCCGCGCCTTCATGGAGGGCCGGCTCTCCGAGGAGGACATGGACGGTTTCCGGCAGGAGAAGTCCAAGGAGGGCCACGCCCTGTCCTCCTACCCGCACCCGCGGCTGATGCCGGAGTTCTGGGAATTCCCSACGGTCTCGATGGGCATCGGCCCGATGAACGCGATCTACCAGGCGCAGTCCAACCGGTACCTGCACAACCGCGGCATCAAGGACACCAGCGACCAGCAGGTCTGGGCGTTCCTGGGCGACGGCGAAATGGACGAGCCCGAGTCCCGCGGCCTGCTCCAGCTCGCCGCGAACGACAAGCTCGACAACCTGAACTTCGTGGTCAACTGCAACCTCCAGAGCCTCGACGGACCCGTCCGCGGCAACGGCAAGATCATGCAGGAACTGGAGGCCTTCTTCCGCGGCGCCGGCTGGAACGTCATCAAGGTGGTCTGGGGCCGGGAGTGGGATGACCTGCTGGCCAAGGACGAGGACGGCTCGCTCGTCAAAATCATGAACGAGACCGTCGACGGCGACTACCAGACCTACAAGGCCGAGTCCGGCGCGTTCGTCCGCGAGCACTTCTTCGGCAAGACCCCGCAGACCAAGGAAATGGTCCAGGACCTGACCGACGACCAGATCTGGAACCTCAA
>NZ_JBFTOC010000027.1:0-37349 GCF_056397785.1 Arthrobacter sp. 05L421 | reverse complement strand
GTCAGCATGATGACCAGCGCGGCGTTGTGGGAGCCGAATCCAAATGAACGGGGATTGCCCATGAGCGTCCGTCACGGCCGCCGTGCGGGGTGCCGTTGAAATGCGTCTCTCAAATACTGACCTGCGTACAGGACTCCCGCAGGCAGGTGCCAGGTAAGCCTTCAGCGGTGCCCCCCGTGCATGGGGTGCACGCCCCGCCGGGCTGCGGGCATGTCGGGGTGAGGGTGTCGTTGAAATCGGGCGGGCTAGCGCTTGGACCAGCCTCGGCGGGATCGCTCGATGACGCTCGTGGTCGCAGCAGCGGTAGTGAGTGCTGTGGCCAGAAGGAGGGGTGCCCAGGCCGTTTGTGTGATGGTTGCGCCCGCGACGGCTGTTCCGGCTGATCCCGCAGCGATCTTGAGTGCGCCTACCCAGATGAAGACTTGGCCGCGAGCCTCGATGGGTGCGTATTCACTGCGCGCGGCGAGTGTTGCCGCGAAGAAAAGCGCGTTGGCAATCCCTGCCAGGCAGAAGGCAATAAGGGAGGTCGGGAGTGTCGGAGTAAGCATCACCAGTATCAGCGTTGCCGCGACGAGTGCAGCAAGGGAGCTCATGAGAGGGTCTGCGTCGCGGCGAAGCGGCCGGAGCATAAGAGCTGCTGATCCGAGAAGGTTCCCTATCCCGTAGGCCGCGACCAGTGTTCCGGCGGCTGAGGCACCGTCGAATGTGGGAGCTGTTGCGACGGCGTAGATCGGCAACGCGGCGACGGAGAATGCGACGGTCACGGTGAGCCCGAGGGTGCGGCGAAGCGGACCACGTTTCCATATCAGGCTTAGTGTTCGGCCGGGCGATGGCACGTCAACGGCCTGGTCGGGCGGTTCTTGTCTGGGGAGTGCGAGGACGGCGCCCGCACCAACCACGGCGGCTCCGGCCAGAACCAGTGTCGCGGTAAGTGCGTCAGATGCTGCCGCGATCCAAGCGACTGCTGCGGGGCCGAGGGTGCCGCTGAGCCCGTAGCTTGCGACGTCCCAGCTTTGTGCTCTGCGTTGGCTACCCAGCTCGGGGCCGGCGATGGAGGGCAGACGGCTACTGACCCCGCCGGTAAGCATCGGCCCGAAGATGCCGGAGGCAAAGAGCAGCAGGGCCGGCCAGATCGGCCAGGCTATGGGCAGGAGCAGTGCAGCGGCACCGAGCAGCACTCCGTGGAGGACGGCTGAGGATGCGATCACTTTGCGCCCGTCACGGGCTGTGTCGAGGCGTCGTGCAGTGAAGGGCCCGAGCAGATGGGGTGCGGTGATTGATGCTCCCAGGAGTCCGGCCATCCAGCCCGGCATCCCGCAGGCGTGCGCGAGCAGCACGATAGCGACCACTGCGCCGCCGTCTGCGCTGCGAACCAGTGTCGCGGCGAAGACGTAGCGTGCCAGCCGCCCGGCCCGACGGTCCTTCCTGCGTGGAGCGCCGAGCTCAGCGCTATGGGTTGAGCCCGAGCTCATCGACAATCCTGCTCACCTGGGCACGCTGCTTCTCGGTCAGTCCTTGGAGGGGAAGCGGCAGGCACGATGTTGACGCCAGTCCCAGCTGTTCTGCTATTGCGGCAACGACCCGGATACTCCCGCCGAACTCGGCAAACAACTGCCACAGCGGTGCAAGCCGTTCGGACTCGGCGGACGCTTCCGAGACCCGCCCTTCCAGGGCGGCTCGGGTGATCCGCATCGCAAGGGCAGGCAAGGTGCCGCCGATGACCGAGTACCAGGCATCGCACCCGGCGGCCATGCCGGCGGCGGCCTGGGCGTCGCCGGAAACTCCGATGGTCACGTGAGCCGGGACGGCCGCGCGGATTTCCTGGACCCGCGCCTGCGCCTGTTCCGGATCGTTCGGTACGCCGGGGATTTTGATGGAAGAGATACCGGGCAGTTCAGCGATGCGTCCGTAGAGCTCGCTTGTGAAGGTGAAGTGGGTGGTGCTGGGGTTGTCGTAGACGATGACGGGCAGCGACGAGTTCACAGTGACGGTTCTGAACAGTGCGAAGACATCATCGTCCGTGAGGTGCTGGTAGGTCATAGGAGCCAACAGGAGAGCGGAAGCCCCCGCCTGTTCTGCGTTCTCTGCATTTGCGAGGACGTGTGAGGTTCGCAAGGCCCCGACGCCAATGAACACGGGCGTCGCGCCGGCGTGATCGACGGCAAGACGTGCGACACGGCTTCGTTCCTCGCTGCCCAGGTACGCGTAGGAGCCCGTGGATCCGAGCGCGGTAATGGAGTCTACCTTCGCCTCGGCGAGCCGTTCGATCAGGTGAACGAAGGCATGTTCGTCGACAGCGTCATTTGCCAGCGGGGTAAGGGGGAAGGCGCTCAAGCCGGTGAACATGGTCATAACTCCTTTGTTTGAATTACAGGGAAGCGAAGTCTGAGGCGCCGCCGCTGCCTGGGCGGCCTGGGCTGCGCGGCACCTCAGCCTCGGAATTCTCGCGCAGCGACGGTCTGGCGGACCCGCCTGGCTGGACGACTGTCGACTACTTCGGCCCTTGGTCGATGAGGTCTGGATCGATGAGGGCGGGGTCTATATGGGTACCGGCGTGTTCGCGGGAGCGCGGTTGCCTTCGGCCGCCGCGTTGCGCGGCCGCACCGGCGAGGACGACGAGCGTGATGCCACCGAATTGGACTAGCGAGGGCTGCTGGTGCAGCACAAGCAGCCCGAGGAGCACGCCGAAGGCGGGTTCGAGGGCCATCAAGGTGCCGAACGCGGTGGGCGTCATCCTGCGCAGGGCGAGCAACTCGAGCGCCATCGGCAGCACCGGCATCAGAAGGGCCAGTCCTAAGGCGGCTGCGAGGATCCCGAGGTTAAGGTGTCCGGCGGACTGCGGGATGCCGATGACCGCTGCCGTGGCAGCGGCGACGGGAACGGTGAGTGAGAGCGCACCGATGCCCGTGAAGCGGTCGCCGATGCGTTGGGTGAGCAGGATGTAGACGGCCCACCCGATGGCTGCCAGACCAGCGAACCCGATACCGGCGAGGTTGATGGCACCGGCCCAGGGTTCGGTCAGCAGGACGACGCCGATTAGCGCCAGGGCTGGCCAGATAAGCGCCCGTGCGCTGTGGGCGCGGACCGCGGCGACAGTCAGCGGACCGAGGAACTCGATCGCGACGGCGGTGCCGAGGGGGATGCGTTCGATGGAGGCGAGGAAGGCGATGGTCATCAGTCCGGTGGCGACGCCCAGCCCCAGGAGCACGGGGATGTCGGGGCGGCGCAGTGTGCGCAACGGGGGTCGGGCGATGGCGAGGAAGATGAGTGCTCCCACGCTGAGTCTGAGCCAGGCGGTTCCGGCCGGTCCCACCGCCGCAATGAGATTTACTGACAGGGCTGAGCTCAGCTGGACGGAGAGCATGGCGGCAACGGCCAGTCCCCACGGCGGCACGGGAACATTGTTGGGGACGCGCTGGCTCACGGCTGGCCCCTTCGGGCCAGCCGGTCAGCGATCGCGCGTATCCGGGGGTGGATGAGCATGTCAGTATCCTTCGTTGGGTGGCGTGCCGGCGGCTATCAGGCGGCGGGCGGTTCTGACGTCGGGACCGAGCAGGGTCAGCCTGGCGGCCAGGTCCTCGGCTGCGGTGTGGAGCGCCTCATCGGTCATGGGTTCGAGCGCGTCGAGGATGAACAGTGCGGCGATGGTGTCGTCGCCGAGCTGGGTACGGCGTGCCTGGCGCCAGTTCCAGCGCCGGCAGGTCACCCCGGCATCGTCGCACCACACGACCTCGCCGGGTTCCGGGTGTTCGACCACCGCGGCGCCGTCGGCGGCGGTATCGAAGGGTTCCTTTCCGGTGGCGCGGACCAGCCGGGGCGCACCGCTGTAGCGGTTTAGGTCCTCCCCGCCCAGGGGGAACTGGTGGAGCACCGAAACCGCGTTATAGAGGTCGGTGAGACGGTTCACCCGGGGCAACCCGGACCCCGCACGGCGCAGGAGCGCCTCCAGGCTGTTGCGCGTTCGGCTGGGTTTGGCTCCGAAGCCTTGGTAGGCCGCGCGCCAGGCTGCGACGTGCGGAAGCTGCTCGACCGACCGGCCTTTGAGCAGCTCGCGGGCTGAGGTCTCCGCCGCCTGGAGCATCTCTTCACTGGCCTGGTCGCTCGGGCCCGGGACGAGTCCGTCAACGGCCAGCAGCAACGCCCGGTAGTCGGGCCGCAGCGCGAAAACAGCGGCGTCAACCTGGCCGCCGTCGAGGACTTCCTGAAGCGTGCCCGACTCAGGCATCGGACGCCTCCGGCCGGTGTCCTGTCCCGACGCCCGGCTCGAAGACGGCCAGGGAGAACCTCGCCGGCTCCGTGCCCGGATTGGCATAAGAGTGTGCCACGTCGCCCGGGAACGTCACCGCATCGCCGGCATCGAGGCTGACCGATTGGCCCGCGACCTCCACCGTGACCGTGCCCTGCTGGACCTGCAAGAGCTCCTTGGTTCCCGAGGTGTGGGCCTCGCTCACATGACGGTCACCGGGACCCAGCGTCCAATCCCACAGCTCAACCACGTCCGGCGACTCGGTGCCGGCCACCAACACGCCGCGGCCCCCGGACTCACTGCTCCACAACGCAGCACCCTCACCACTGCGCGTGACCTTCACCGGCTTCCGCCGGGGTGGCTCGACTAGCGCCGGCAGCCCCACGCCGAGCGCGTCGCTGATCCTCAGCAGGGTTCCCACGCTGGGATTCGCGGCACCCTGCTCCACGTTGACCACCATCCTGCGGCTTACCCCGGCAGACTCCGCTAGCTGATCAAGCGTCCAGCCCCGAGACTGCCTCTCCTGCCTAACTCGGGCGCCGATGGCCAGCGCCAAGGTCGTTGTACTCTCATCCATAAGTGCATCATAGTGCACTATTAGTGCACTCGACTACTGGCTGTCGTTCGGCCGCCCGTCAAGAGTGGCCGAAGACCCTCTTGAGCTTCTACGTCGCACCTCGTCCCACCAACCAGGACCGAACCGTGCATGAACCTTGTAGACGACCAGCAGTGAGAAACACGGCAGCGACCCTATCCGCTGCTGTCTTGGAAAACAACAGCTTTCCAAAACACCGAACCAGGGCCCTGATGTGCCAGCCGAGTGGCTGAGAAAACCGGGCTCACCGATGTCTCGGAAACACGTCCCACCGTGGATCGTCTCGCGGGGGCGCAGCAGGGACTTTCTGAGTCAGACTGGCGGGGTGAGGAAACTGGGTTACACGCGCGTCAGTACCTCGGGCCAGGACGCCCATCTGCAACTAGACGCGCTCGTCGCCGCTGGTGTTCAGAAGCGCGACGTATCCGCCGACGTGACTTCCGGAAGCAAAACGGCAATCGAGCGGCCCGGAATGAAAAAGCTCCTCGAGTGCGCCGAGAACGGAGACGCCGTCGTTGTGTTGAGGCCTCGCTGCGCTCGGGCAATACAAGCTTTTCCCGGCATGAATTAGAACGGGCGCTTCGCTCTCAAGTGCAGCTTTGATTGGCCGTTTCGCGGCTCAGTGAGTAACACCTTTAGAAGGATTCTAGAGGCAGTCAGAAACTTGACTTGTAGGAAATGTCCTACCTATTATGGGTCGGTGCCAGTCAGAACGAAGGATTCCCCCGCGGACCTGCTCTTCGGAGCGTTGGCTAATCCCACCAGGCGCGACATTCTCATGCTTCTCTTGGACGGTCCACGAACCGCCGGCGAGATTGCCGAACGATATGACATGGCCCGGCCCAGCGTCTCCGAGCATCTAAAGGTGCTGCTCGATCGGAACCTCGTTTCGGAGGAGCGGCGGGGTCGGACGATTCGATACTTACTGACGCCCGATCCTCTTGCCGACGTCGCGTCGTGGCTGTCGCCGTTCGAGAAGTTCTGGCGCACCCGCCTGAAAGACCTAAACCATACTCTCGAGAACCTGAAGGACACCTGATGTCACCGACGTTGACAGCCATAGAGCTCGACGAATTCCTTCCCCACCCGCCCGCAAAGGTGTGGCGGGCGCTCACCGAGCCGCCCTTGATCGCGGCCTGGCTCATGGAAAACGACTTTCAGCCCATCGTCGGGCACCGCTACACCATGCGCGGAACTCCGGTCCCTGCCGTGGGATTCAGCGGAATTGTCGCCAGCGAAGTGCTCGAAATTGATCCAGAACGGCTTCTCCGCATTTCATGGCGGGACGCGAACGCCGGCAACAGCCTGAGCAGTACGGTCACTTGGACTCTGGTCCCGGAGGGCGCCGGCACGCGCCTTTTCCTCACTCACGAAGGCTTCGACCCAGAGGAGCCCAGCCACGTTGTTGCCCACCGCATCATGGGCGGCGGCTGGCGCGGACAGATACTCAAGAAGCTGACTGAAACGTTGGCCCGGACAGGAGCGTAGGTCCTCAGGCTGGCCGCAGAATCTGTCTACCAAGTTCGAGAAACCTCTTGGCGGTGCCCCACCTGGATTCCCGGCGAAAAGCACGGGCACTACGATCTCGCTCGCCGGGATAGTTATGGTCCCCCTCTCTGGCTCGGGCGTAGGCGTCGACTTTTGAATTGCTTCGCGGACCGTTCGGGCTCATAGGGGACTCCGGACGGATCACCGGCAACCACCACCGGCCCCGGCGCCGACTCAACGTCCTCTGGGCCATGCTCCGCGACGGCACCACATACACCCCGGTCCGGTGACGGCAGCACTACTGGCTTCCTGAGGAAGCTGTCTTCGAGCCGCTCCCGGTCAGCCGTCGGGCCGTTTGGTCCTGGAGCGGCTCGTTGGTGATGACTGCCTCGGGAGGTTCATCCAGCGTGCGCGCGAGGGTATGCGTCCTCCGCGCGCGGGCCGGTGGTCAGGGTTTGATGAGGACTTTGAGGCACCGTCGTTCGTCCATGTCCCTATATCCCTGAACGATGCCGTCCATGTCGGTGGTGACGTCGAAGACCTTGCCGGGTTCGATGGTGCCGTTGAGAATGTCGGGCATGAGCTCTTCAACGTAGGCCCGGACCGGGGCAGGACCGCCGGTGAGGGTGATGTTGCCGCCGAAGAGGCTGTCGAAGCCGACGGGCGCCTCGTTGTACTGGGGCACGCCGACGCGGCTGATGACGCCGCCGGGACGGATGATGCCCACTGCCTGGTCGTAGGCCGGGGTGTGGCCCACGGCTTCGAGGACCACGTGGGAGCCGCGGCCGCCGGTGAGCTCGCGGACCTGGCCGATGCCTTCCTCTCCGCGGGCCGAGACGATGTCCGTCGCGCCGAATTCCAGGCCCAAGTCGGTGCGGGACTTGTGCCGTCCCATGAGGATGATCTGTTCGGCACCCAACCGCTTCGCTGACAGGACGGCCAGCAGCCCGACTGCTCCGTCGCCGATCACGGTGACGCGGGTGTGTTTGTTCACGCCGCCCTGGAGTGCGGCATGGTAGCCGGTCCCGAAAACGTCGGCGAGGGTCAGCAGAGACGGGATCAGTGCGGAATCTGGTGCCACCGGCAGCTTGACGAGTGTGCCGTCCGCCAATGGAACACGCACTGCTTCGGCCTGGCCGCCTTCATCCGGGAGGCCGTCCCAGAAGTTCGCCTCGTGGTGTGAGCAGGAGGTGTGCAGGTTTTCGCGGCAGAATTCGCAGGTGTTGTCTGAGATCGCGAAGGGTGCGACGACCAGGTCACCCTTCTTCAGGGAGGTGACCGCGGAGCCGATGTCCTCCACAATGCCGATGAATTCGTGCCCCATCCGAGCCGGTCCGTTGCCGGCGTCCATGGAGTGGTACGGGTGCAGATCGCTGCCGCAGATGCAGGACGCGCTGATCCGGACCAGCGCGTCGGTGGGGTTCTTGATGACTGAGTCGGGGACGTTCTCCACGCGGACGTCGCCGGGGCCGTACATAAGGGTTGCGCGCATTGGCTTTTCCTTCTCTCTTTTCGGATGTGCTTAGTTGGTTCCAACCGCTGTGCGCCGGCGGCTGGCGAGGGCGAGTGCAATGGCGGGAAACAGGGTCAACGCGGCAATGATCGTGCCGACAAGGCCGGGACCGGTGGTCCCGAGCGGGGAGACCAGGGCGGCGCCGGCGAACCAGGTGCCCACGGCCGTGCCGGCGTTGAACGCGGAGACGCTGAGGGCGGATCCGAGGCTTGCGGCTTTCCCGGCGAAGCGCACCGCTAGGTGAATCAGCACGCTGTTGGCGCTGAGACCGAACAAGCCCAGCAGGACCACCAGTGCGCTGGTCAGCCATGGGGAACCGGTCAGCAGGCTGATGGCCAGAAGGAGGATGGTGGTCACGGCGGGTGTGATGATCGTGATCGGGCCGGGGTGGGCGTCGCCGAAGCGGCCGGCGAGGAGGGTGCCCATGACCGAGCCGATACCGAATCCTGTGAGCACCAGCGGGACCTGGGAAGCGGTCACGCCGGCCTGATCGATGAGGATCGGGGCGATGTACGAGTAGGCGGCGAGCACCCCACCGCACGTTGTGGCGCAGGCGGCCAGCGCCAGCCACAGCCGGCCCGAGCGCAGGCCGGCGAGTTCGGCACGGAGCGACGTTGCGTGCGCGCCGGGGGCGTCGCGCGGAACAAGGCGGGCGACGAGGACGGTGGCCAGCGCGGCGGCGGCCGCCAGTGCCCAAAAGGTTCCGCGCCAGCCGACCAGCTGCGCGACGAACGCGCCCAGGGGCACGCCGAGGACGGTGGCCAGGGCCCCGCCGGCACCCACGACCCCTACCGCCCGGGCACCTGAGGAGGGTCCCGCGGCGCGGGTGGCGACCACAGCGGAGACTGCCCAGAACGCTCCGGTGGCAAGCGCGCTGACGAACCGTGCCACCAGCAGCACCGTGAAGTCCGGGCCAAGCGCCACAACTATATGGGCGGCAACGAACACGATGAGCGCCAGAACCAGCGTGAGCTGCTTGGACATGCGCATCGTCAACATCGCCATCAGCGGTGCGCCGATCACCATGCCGATCGCGAAGACGGTGATCAGCGATCCTGCCTGGGCGACGCTCACCTGCAGGTCACCAGCGATCAGCGGAAGAATGCCGGCCACCACGAATTCGCTGGTGAGCATCAGGAACGTGCCCAGCGCCAGCACATAGACCGCCAGCGGAAGCGAGGGCCGCCGTCCGTTCTCACCGGCCGTGGGATTGCCGGCAGTAACGCCGTCCTGGATTATTGTCTGCCCGCTCATGCGAACTCCTCATTGATGCAGGGGAAAATGTCTCTTATCCATTTCAACCGATTGCTCACCCTTGAAGAAGGCTGCGTTTATGGGGGTATAAACGGTCCCCCCTAAACGCCAACAACTGCGGTTGCAGGCAGGATCACCGTGGGCGCTTCGCCGAATCGAGCGGGGAGCACCTGCTGCATGCCGGCAACGGGCCCGTCGTGCTCATGGAAACGTCATCTTCAATGCCGCCCTTGGGCCCCGTGTTGGAACACGGCCGCCGGGGATCAGTGGCCGGGCTTCCGAAAAGACCCCGCAGCATCTTGGTAGCTACGTCTCGTTGGGTTCCGGCAGGAGTGGCGGGGCGACGCGGGAGGGCTGATCCGCCCATTGTTCGTCGTCGTGGTTGGTAGCGGCCCAGCTGGCAAGCAGGTTCAGGGCGTCCGCGGAGGGGGTGCCCGGCTCGGCGCCGTAAGTCGTGATCGTGAGTCCGGGGTCGGCGGGCAGCTCAAGGACGTCGAAGGTGATCTCGACGAGGCCAACAACCGGGTGGTTGATCCGTTTGGTGCCGGTGAGGTGCATTCGCACGTCGTGTCCGGCCCATCGGGTGCGGAACTCCTCGCTGCGTGTGGCGAGTTCGCCGACGAGGTCGGTGAGGTCACGGTCGTAGGGGTTACGGCCTGCTTCTTTTCTAAGCAATGCGACCATACCGTCGGCGGCTTCTTCCCAGTCGGGGTAGAAGTCGAACCTGCGTGGGTCCAGGAAGGTGAACCTGACAATGTTGGGAGGCTGGACCGGGTCATCGAAGACCGGTGCGTACAGGGCCCGGAAGAGCGGATTGCAGGCGAGGACGTCGTTGCGGGCGTTCCGCACGAAGGCCGGAGCAGCCGCCATGGATTCCAGGAGACGCTTGATACTGGGGCGTACCGGGGACTTCGGCTGGCGGCGCTGGGCGGTCTTGGGCTTGGCGGCCCGGGCGAGGTTGAAGAGGTGGAGCCGTTCGGCCTCATCGAGTTGCAACGCCCGTGCGACCGCGTCGAGCACATCATCGGAGACTCCGTTGATGTGCCCCTTTTCCAGACGGGCATACCATTCGGTACTCACCCCGGCGAGTACCGCGACCTCTTCCCGGCGGAGGCCCGGGACACGCCGGCGGCCCCCGCCCGACGGCAGACCGACGTCCTGGGGAGCCAGCTTGGCGCGGCGGGTGGCAAAGAACTCACGGATAGCGGCTCGGTTGTCGGCTGGTTGCATGTTTTCAACGCTACTCCGGCTTCCGGCGGCTATGGGGGTCGTATTGATCCCCCCTATAAACGCGCCCTCCCACGCACAGGTCAATGCTGGTTGCATTGAACTGTCGGCGGGTGCAAGCTGCGGTATGGGTCCCGCGGAAGGGCAGAAAACCCTTCCGGTCCAGCTCGTGGAACGGGCCGCATACCCACCCCGGCAGCCCGGTCACGCTGGCGCCGGCCACGTCGACCGCAACGACAAGGTTGATCTCATCCCGCTCGACAAGCTGAATCTTCCCATCAACCTCGGGCAAATCATCATCAGCGTATGTCTGGAAAGGCCACCTCATGCCCACCATTGCCATTGTCGGGGCCGGTAGCGGTCTCGGCACAGCCGTCGCCCGCGAATTCGCCTCCCACGGCTACAACGTCGCTTTGATTTCCCGCACACAAGAACACGTCGACGCCATCGCCGAGGAGGTGCGATCCGACGAGGTCGACGCTCAGGGGTTCGCGGCCAACGTCCGTGATCCCGAGCAGCTCGCTCGTGCTCTCGAACTCGCCGCCACGGCGCTCGGCCCGATCGAGGTGCTCCAGTACAGCCCCGTTCCCCAAAGCGATTTCATGAAACCGGTCCTCGACACAAGCGCCGAAGACCTGCTGGCGCCCGTCGAGCAATCGATCTACGGCCCCGTCGCCGCCGTCCAGCAGGTCCTCCCCAGCATGCGCGGATCCGGACGCGGCACGGTTCTGCTCATCAACGGCGGCAGCGCCGTTCGTCCCGCAGTCGGCTACGCCGGCACCTCGATTGCGTTCGCCGCCGAAAGCGCCTACGGCGAGATTCTGCACACCGCGTTGGCTGAGGAGAACATCCACGTCTCGCAGTTCATCATCCCGGGCGCGATCGAAGCCGGTGACCCCACGAACGACCCAGCAGTAGTCGCGCGCACTCTCTGGGACATCCACACCAACCGCAGCGAGTACAGACACTTCACCAGAGCCATGTCTTGAGCAAAGCAGTCCTGGAGAGCAATGCCCACCTACGGAAAATCGTCGACACAACGCCCGACGACGCCGACTAGCCAAACCGTCAAAGAAAGATAGGTCAACCTCTTATGCCCATGGTTCCTCCCGCGATCCCGCGCCCCGCCCGGGCCGTGGATTCGCTGCAGCCACAGTCTCCTTCGTGGCGATCTTCGCGGCGGGAGGAACGGCAGTCCCGTTGTACGACACCTACCGCTCGGAGAACGGCGTCACCAATACCGACCTCTCGCTGGTCGCTGTGGCGTACTTCGTGTTTGCCGTGTTCGGTCTCGTCGTCCTGGGCCGACTGTCCAATCACGTCGGCCGCAAAGCGATGTCGATCGGTGCGCTGGCAGTCGCCGCGGCAGGCTGTTTTGTGCTCTTAGCCGTCGACGGCGTGGTTCCTCTGCTCGTGGGCCGCGGGCTCCAAGGGCTCGCGGCCGGATTGGCCTCAAGTGCACTAACGGCCTACGCCGTGGACACAGCCCCGAAGAGGCCCACCTGGCTCCTGGCAACGGTAACGAGCGCCGTTGCCGCTAGTTAGAGCTGTCCGGACCGCATGGCTGCGATCACGCCGCCGTCCATGAGGAGGTCGGAGCCAGTGATGAAGGCGCCTTCAGCTCCGAGGAGGAACGCCGCGGTGGTTGCTACTTCGGCGGGGGTGCCCATGCGCCCGGCGGCTGATGTCCGGATCATGGTGCGGTAGCCTTCGGCGAACGGCCCGGACATTTCGTCCTGGGCGAGCGGGGTGGAGATGATGCCGGGGCTCAGGGAGTTGATGCGTGCCCCGCGTTCACCCCAGCTGATGGCTGCTGCCTGCACGCGCAGGGCGTTGCCGCGCTTGGCGAGGGTGTAGGCGGCCCCGGAGTCGCCCACTTTCTCGGCGGCGAGGAAGGGCAGATCCAGCAGTTCTGCCGTCGGAGTGTAGGCCAGTGCGTGTTCGACATCGCGGGGGTAGCCCTCGCCCATGTGGCCAGCCATGCTGGAGATGACGATTCCGGAGCCGCCCGGAGCGATGACGCGCCCGAATTCTTCGAGGACGTAGGCGGTGCCGAGAAGGTCAACGTTCAGCACCCGTTCGGTCCTTGCCTGGACCGGGGACACCCCGGCGGCGAGCACGACGCGGGCGACGTCTCCCAGCGATGCGGCGGCGCCGGCCAGGGCGGCGACGGCGTCGTGGTTGGAGATGTCGATCGGGTGGGTGGTGACCTCGTAGCCTTCGCCGCGGAGCTGTTCGGCGACGGTATTCATGGTTTCCTCGCTGTAGTCAGCGAGCAGGACCTTCCGGCCGATGCCGGCGACGCGGCCGATCGCTATTCCGATGCTGCCTGAGCCGATGATGACTGCTACTTCTGCTGCCATGGTGGTTTCCTCTTAACTTTCGTTAGGTTTGGGGGGTTGCTGTTAGAAGGTTCGTGCCTGGGAGTGGCTGGTTTTCCACAAACCACCGACGCGGACATACGTCGTGGTGGACTCCAGCGGCCAGGTCCCGCGGGAGCCTCCGTTATCCAGTCAACCGCCGAGCCCGAACCCGAGGTAGTGGCTGGTGTTCCATGTAATGGCAGTACCTCCCACCAGTGACTTGTTCGCGCGTACCTTGGATAGGGTGAGCAACAACAGCGAAGTGAGCGACTTCCTCAAGTCGCGCCGTGCCCGGATCACCCCTGAAATGGCAGGGCTGCCCGTGTACGGGGGCCTGCGCCGGGTGCCCGGGCTCCGCCGCGAGGAACTCGCAGCCGTGTCCGGGATGAGCATCGATTACTACAACCGGCTTGAGCGCGGAAACCTCACCGGCGTCTCCGACAGCATCCTCGAATCCCTGGCGCGGGCCCTGAAACTCGACGACGCCGAACGCACCTACCTCTTCGACCTCGCCCGCGCATCAAACATCAAACGGCCCCGGCAGCGCCGGCGCGGGCCGCAGAAGCTCAGCTCCAGCATTCAGCACCTACTTGACGGCATGACCGGTATCCCGGCCTTTGTTCAAAACGGGCGACTCGATGTCCTCGGCATGAACGACCTCGCCCGCGCGCTCTACCACCCGAACGGCGGCGAGGCGGCACCGCCCCAGAATTTCGCGCGTTTCGTCTTCCTTGATACCGGTTCCCGGGATCAGTTGCCCGAGTGGGAATCAATGGCTCAGGATGTCGTGGCGATCCTCCGGCAGGAAGCCGCCCGCGATCCCCACAACCGCGACCTCACAGACCTCATCGGTGAGCTCTCCACCAAAAGCGAGGACTTCCGGATCATGTGGGCCGCCCAGAACGTCCGGCTCCACCACACCGGGATGAAACCCTTCCACCACCCCGTCGTCGGCGACTTCGAGCTGACATTCCAGACCATGCAACTCCCGGGCGATGAAGGCCTCACCCTGATCGCCTACAGCGCCGAACCGGGCACCCCGGGCCACGACGCCCTCAACCTTCTCGCCACCTGGGCCGCTACGGTCCGCAGCGAAACACGGCTCAAGACGAACGACTCACCGGCCCACCGTCCCGCCTAAAGAGCCCTCCCGGCAGCCATGCCGTTCCGGTTTCCCTCCCGACGCCCTTCTGATCATCAGCCTGGCTGCTACCGTCGAAATCTGATCTGTTGCGGCCCGCGGGCCTCTACACCGGGGATATACCAAAGCGCCCATGGTCCACCGGGCCCACTCCCGAAAATCTGATTTGACAGCGGGAAAAGGTGCTCCTAGATTCTTACTGCTTTGGCCGCGTTTTCTTAGCTGGTCATGCTTCACATTCATGCTGTTGTTTCATTTGAGCGGCTATACCGCCGGGATGCAGGAGGCCACGATGACGAAGACACCACTGGAAGATTTCCTCAAGGAGTGCGTTGCCCCGGATCCGGAGGGGAACGGTCTCAGCATGGACGAACTGTATGGCGTGTACCTGAGCTGGTGCGGGCTCGAAGGGTTTGCACCTGTGGGTGACAGGGCCTTCAGAGCCGGTTTGCGCGCAGCCAATGTCCGCACTGAACACCGTGGAAGCAGATGCCCGGGTCTGAGGATGACCGGCCCGGCGGCGTGCGATTACCTTCTCCACCGCGAACTGCCGCTCGCCGTGCTGGAACCACCTGCCGGACGTCCTCAACTGATCTCGCACCCGGTCCGTGAACGCGTCGCGCCGCTTCCCGGCTGGCAGACTGGGGAAGCCCTTGGCGCCGTTCCGGCCGCCTGACGTTCCCCGGCCCGGCCGTTGACGGCATCTCTCCGGGACGCGTATCCGGTTTGATCACCCTCCCGGCCGTCGCCCGGTTTCTATTCGGCCTGTGAGGAAAGCCGCCGCGCGAGTCCAGGACTCAAACGCGGAGGCTCCCGGTTCTGCGTCGCATGGATTAAGGCTAAACCGCCCTCGGCTTGGACATCGTTGTCTTGGAACGCCGTGAGAATCTGCGGACGTGCCGTGCCCTTGCTCAGGTTGCCTGCTACCGTCCTGGGGCGCCCTTTGTGAACGGGGGAGTCGGGCACGCGGATCCGGGTTGTGGGCTGAGACAGGCATCAGCGGCCGCCGCGGCAGGTCAGGCAGCCGGGAGGCTAACTGATGGGGCCGGGGACGTCGCGGGGTTCGGCGTAAGGATGCTGATCCGGTAGTGGTGCTGGACGGGTCGACCTACACCGGCAGGTGATGCGCTTTGACAGCAGGTCCGTGCCGCAGGCTGGGTCCGGCCAGCTTCACGGCCCGGGGTGGAAAACGGTTACTGGGCGTCTTCGGGTTCAGTGCCGGCTCCTTCCGGGTCGGGTTCGCCGATGTCCCCGTCGAGTTTCCGGGCGATGTCGCCGGCAAGCGAGTCCCTGGCGGACTCGTCTTCGCCGCGGCCGTCCCTATCTTCATCTGGAATCTCAGTCATGAGGCCCAACCTAGCGGCAGTCGCCCGGCCTGTCGAGCAGGACAAAGCCGGGACGCTGCTGCCCGTCCGTGGAGTCGCCCGCCCGACGGGTCGGCCCGCACGATCATCCGGCTCGGGATGGGAAAGGCCGGACGGGGAATGTCGTACGGCTGCGATCGGCAGGATAATTTCCTTGCCAAGAATACTAAGCATGCTTATGGTTAGACCCTGCGGCTGCCACGCCGCGGGACGGGCCGGTCCGGCCATGAGGTATTCGGAGGCCGGTGTTTAAGAGGACGACGACATGCATCAGACCAGAGTGAGGAACTAGCCTATGTACCTGCACACCCAGCAACTGATCAACGAAATCGCCGTCGACGAGCCCGACCCTGCCGCAGCCAACGCCTTGCAGGAGGGCCTGGGCGGGCAGTTCGGCGAGATGCGCACCATGATGCAGTACCTGTTCCAGAGCATGAACTTCCGCGGCGACGCAGCCGCGAAGCCCTACAAGGACCTGCTCCAGGGCGTGGGTACCGAGGAGATCAGCCACGTCGAGCTGATCGGCACCACCATCTCCCGGCTGCTGGACGGGTCCCCCGAGTACCAGGGCAAGAAGACCGATCCCGTTGACCAGCCCGGAGCCAAGGGGGCCACGCCGCTGAAGATCGCGCTGGACACGAGCAACATCCACCACTACCTGGTCGGCGCGCAGGGGGCGTTGCCCGTGGATGCGGCCGGGAACCCGTGGAGCGGGTCCTACGTGTACAACAGCGGCAACCTTGTCCTGGACCTGCTGTACAACCTGATGCTCGAGTCCACCGGCCGGCTGCAGAAGTGCCGGATCTACGAAATGACCGAGAACAAGACGGCGCGGTCCACGATCGCCTACCTCATCGTCCGGGACCAGGCCCACGAGAATGCATTCGCGAAGGCCCTGGAAAGCCTCGGCGTGAACTGGGGCAAAGTGCTTCCGATCCCGAAGACCAACGCCGAGCAGTTCCCCGAGGTGAAGAAGCTCCTGGACAAGGGCCTGCAGAGCATCCAGTACACCTTCAGCGCAGACAACCTCAGCGAAGCGGGCAAGCTGTACCGTGGCGCATCACCCTCCAACGACGGCACCGAGCTGAGCACCGACGTCGCGCCGGACGGCTTCCCGATGAGCATTTCACCGGAACGCCGCGAGGAATTCTCGCCCGGGCTCGATCCTGACCTGCTGGCACTGATCCAGGCCACAGCAGAAGTGGAACTCAAGGACGCCGACAATCCCAGGGAACCCACGAAGGAACCCACGAAAGAACCCAAGAAGAAATAACCTGACGCAGGGAACCGCCTCCAAGGACACCCTTGGCAGGCAGCTCCAGAGGCGGCCCGCTTTCCAGCTGGAGAGCGGCTCGCTTCCGCATCCGTGCGGTGCTGGGCGCCGGGCTTGGAGGGGAAGGAGATTCTCTGCAGATGGCTGATCCGATCGGTTCCGACGTCCGCGTCGATGAGCTCGTGGGGCGGCTGAATGCATCGCCCCTGCCCAGGGGCGCGGACCGGTCGGGACCGGCCATGGTTCTCCTTCACGGCATAGGCGCATCCCACCGCTATCTGAACCGGCTCCATTGGCACTTGGCCGAATCAGCAGATACGTATTCGATCGACCATCCCGGCTTCGGCGGGACACAGAAACCGGGTCGTCGGCTGTCGGTCTCGGACTGCGCAGGCTTCATCCAGGCCGCCCTGGACCAGGCAGGCGTTGGCCCGTGCATCCTTATCGGGCGTTCGATGGGAACCCAGTTCGCCGTGGAAGCGGCCATACAACAGCCGGACCGCATCACCCAACTGGTTCTGATGGGACCCGTCGCCGATCACAAGCGCCGCACTGTCGCGCGGCAGGCCCTCGACCTGACAATTGACTGCCTCTTCTTCGAAACCCCGTCATCAAACCTCCTGGTCATGGCGGACTACACCCGGTGCGGCCCACGCTGGTACCTGACCAAACTGCCAGCGATGATGACCTATCCCACAGAGGAACGCAGCGCCGAGGTGGGCGTGCCGATCCTGTTCCTGCGGGGATCCCGGGATCCGGTAGCGTCCCGGGTGTGGTGCCGTCTGCTAGAGCAGCGCGCATGTGAATCCCGTGAGGTCCCCGGCTGCGGGCACGTCGTTCAACACACCGGTGCTGGAAAAGGTGCGGAGGCGATCCGGGGCTTCGACAGGGCGCCCGGCAGTGCGCGGGGAGCCCAGGCGTGAGCAGGGCAATCCGCAGGGCGATCTGGTGGATCCGCGACTACGCTTTCGCGGCCGGGTGGCAGGTCCGGGGTGCCTTGTCCCGCATCCCGGCCGACGCCTTCCACGCCGGGGACCGCAGCCCCATCGTGGTGATCCCGGGCGTATATGAGAACTGGCAGTTCATGCTGCCCCTGATTACAGCCCTGCACCGAGCGGGTCACCCCGTTCACGTCGTGACCCTTCTCCAACGAAACCGGCTGGACGTCCCGATCGCCGCCAGGCTCGTGGCCGAGCACATCGCTGCTGCCGACCTGGAGAACGCGGTCATCGTGGCTCACAGCAAGGGCGGGCTCATCGGCAAATACATCATGCTTGCCCTCGACCCGGACCTGCGCATTGACCGCATGGTCGCCGTTTGCACGCCCTTCTTGGGGTCGCGCTACGCCCGCTACCTGCTCATCCCCAGCCTCCGCGTTTTCTCGCCGCGCAACGCCCTGACCCTCCAAATGGCCGGGGAAGAAAGCATTAATCGCCGGATCACGTCCATCTACGGGGTTTATGACCCGCACATTCCCGAAGGCAGCGTCCTGCCCGGAGCCCGTAATATCCGGCTCGAGACGGCCGGGCACTTCCGGATCCTCGGCGATGAACAGACCGCCTGCACCATTGTGGAGCAGTTACAAATAGACCCTCCCCAGCAGTAAAGCCCTAAGCCGGAAGCTGGGGAGCACATCATGCTGCTCCCTGGGTCCGGCCACCGACTGTCAGGTTGATCGCCGGTCCCTTTCAATAACGCGGCGGGCGGTCACCGCATTGAACCGAACGCTCCGGGCATGTTTCAACGACAGCGTGCTCCCGGACACGCTGGATGGCCGGAGATGCGGACGACGCACCTGCCGGCCCCGTCAAGAACTCCGTGCTGTGCAGCCTTCTGGAAGGTGCGAGGGCCACCACCCCTAAATGGGACGGTCGCGGAGCGGCGTCGCGGAGCCCGAAGTTCCGCCGTCTGCGATATAGTCAGCAGGCTTAGGAATTGCAGTTCATGGAGTTTGCCCAGCCGGAGGACCCCGTTAGCGTGAGAGTTTCCCCTCCGGTGGTTCGCACCACGCGTGCTGGACATCTTGTTGGACGATCTAGGAGGAGCACGAATGGAAACCTGGCCCGGATCGGCGTACCCGCTTGGTGCCACTTTTGACGGAACCGGAACGAACTTCGCGTTGTTCAGCGAAAGGGCCGAGAAGGTCGAACTGTGCCTCTTCGATGATGAGGGCACGGAGACCCGGATTGAACTGACCGAAGTGGACGGCTACGTGTGGCACTGCTATGTGCCGCAGATCCAGCCGGGCCAGAAATACGGCTACCGCGTGCACGGCCCCTACGATCCCGGCGCGGGCAACCGCTTCAACCCGAACAAGCTGCTCCTGGACCCTTATGCAAAGGCCATCCAGGGCCAGATCGACTGGGATCCGGCGCTCTTTTCTTATAACTTCGGGGATCCCACCTCCAGCAATGATGCGGATTCGGCACCGCACATGATGATGGGCGTGGTCATCAACCCGTACTTCGACTGGGACGGCGACCGCCAACTGCGCATCCCCTACCACCAGTCGGTCATCTACGAGGCCCACGTCAAGGGCCTCACGCAGCTGCACCCAGAGGTCCCGGAGGAACAGCGCGGCACCTATGCCGGCGTGGCGCACCCCTCCGTCATCGCCCACTTGCAGAAGCTTGGCGTCACAGCGGTGGAACTCATGCCGGTGCACCAGTTCGTCAACGACGGCACCCTGGAAGACAAGGGCCTGAACAACTACTGGGGCTACAACACCATCGGCTTCTTCGCCCCGCAGAACAGCTACAGCGCCACGGGCGACGCCGGCCAGCAGGTTCAGGACTTCAAGGCCATGGTCCGGTCGCTGCACCGGGCGGGCATCGAGGTGATCCTGGACGTGGTCTACAACCACACGGCCGAGGGCAACCATTTGGGCCCCACCCTGTCCTTCAAGGGCATCGACAACGCGACCTACTACCGGCTCGTCGACGGCGACCTCAAGCACTACATGGACTACACCGGCACCGGCAACTCTCTTAACGTCCGCCAACCGCACTCGCTCCAGCTGCTCATGGACTCCCTGCGGTACTGGGTCACGGAAATGCACGTCGATGGGTTCCGGTTCGACCTCGCCTCCACCCTGGCCCGTGAGTTCTATGACGTGGACAAGCTGTCCACCTTCTTCGAGCTCATCCAGCAGGACCCGGTGGTTTCCCAGGTCAAGCTGATTGCCGAGCCGTGGGACGTCGGACCAGGCGGCTACCAGGTGGGCAACTTCCCGCCGCAATGGACGGAATGGAACGGCAAGTACCGCGACAGCGTCCGCGACTTCTGGCGCGGCGAACCGGCCACTCTCGGCGAGTTCGCCTCGCGGCTGACCGGCTCCGCCGACCTCTACGAACATTCCGGCCGCCGCCCGGTGGCGTCCATCAACTTCGTCACAGCCCACGACGGCTTCACCATGCGCGACCTCGTCTCCTACAACGAGAAGCACAACGAGGCCAACGGCGAAGGCAACAACGACGGCGAATCCCACAACAGGTCCTGGAACTGCGGCGCCGAAGGGGACACGGAAGATGACAAGGTCCTGACCCTGCGGGCGCGGCAGCAGCGGAACTTCATCGCGACCCTGCTGCTCTCCCAGGGCGTTCCGATGCTCCTGCACGGAGACGAGCTGGGCCGCACCCAGCAGGGCAACAACAACACCTACTGCCAGGACTCCGAACTGAGCTGGATCCACTGGGACAGCGTTGACCAGCCGCTGATCGAGTTCACGGCCGCCGTGAGCTCGTTGCGCGCCAAGCACCCCACCTTCCGGCGCAACCGCTTCTTCGACGGCCGCCCGGTGCGACGAGGGGAAGATGAGCCGCTGCCGGACATCGAATGGCTCGACCCCGACGGCAACATCATGCAGCCGGAGGACTGGGACAGCGGCTTCGGCCGCTCCGTTGGAATATTCCTCAACGGTGACGGCATCCAAGGAAAGGACAACCGCGGGCGCCCCATCACAGACGTCAACTTCATGCTGTACTTCAACGCCCACGACGGCCACGTCGATTTCAGGCTGCCCCCGGACGAGTACGCTCCGGCCTGGGATGTCATGATCGACACCGCCGGAGCCAGCGCCGACTCCGAACCCCTGGCGGCTGATGACAAGGTCACCGTCGCCGCCAAATCCCTCATGGTGCTGCGGGCCGCTGCCCCGGCCCCGGAGGAGGAACCCGACCACTCGGTCGCCGCCTCGCTCGCGGCGTTGACGCAGACGGCAACCTCCGAAACCGCGTCGCTCACCTCACCCGCCGTTCCCGAGCCCCAGGACACCAGACGGGCAGGCAAGCAACCCGGAGCGGGCACATGAGGGCACCCGCCTCAGGATCCCGCCGAACCATCGACCGGCGTGGGGCCGGCCATCCGAACGCTGTGCCATCACGTTCCGGCCAGTCTGCAACGCGTACCCGGCAGTTGAAACCCGCAGCCGGACGAGGGGACGGAGTCGGAGTGCAACCAAAAACCAGATGGGCGGACGCCGCTTGATTGGGGATCGGGGCCATCGCCTGCCGGCCGGCGCGTAAGCCTTAGTGCAACGTCGATGCGGCAGGAAACCGTTCCCCGGCGCTTCCCGGGGGTTGCCGCTCTGTGGTGCCGGTAGCTGGGGCAGAGACGAAAGGTGAATCACCATGACAGAGCCCGCATGGGTGCAGCACGCCATCTGGTGGCACGTGTATCCTCTCGGCTTCACGGGCGCGGAACCGACTTTGCTGGCCGGACAGCCGACGGTGCACCGCCTCCCCAGGCTGCACGCCTGGCTCGACTACGCACTGGAACTTGGGGCATCGGGCCTGGCTCTTGGTCCTGTGTTCACCTCAGAATCCCACGGATATGACACCACGGATTATTTCCGTATCGATCCCCGGCTCGGCGATGACGAGGACTTTGAAGAACTGATCAGGCAGGCTCACGCCCGCGGCCTGAAGGTTCTGCTCGACGGCGTGTTCAACCACGCCGGGCGCGGCTTCGGCCCGTTCCAACGGGTGCTGGCTGAAGGCCCTGCCGCACCCACGGCGTCGTGGTTTCGGCTGACCTGGCCCGAGACCGGATGGAAGCCCGGCAGCGTGCCTGGTTACGAGTATTTCGAGGGTCACCGTCACCTCGTCGCCCTGAACCACGACGAACCGGAAGTGGCCGGATTCGTTGCCGAGGTCATGAAGCACTGGTTGGGGCGCGGCGCGGACGGCTGGCGGCTGGACGCCGCCTATGCCGTTCCGCCGGCCTTTTGGAAGGCAGTGCTGGCCGACGTGCGCCAGGAGTACCCGCAGGCATACTTCGTGGGCGAGTACATCCACGGTGACTATCGCCGGGAAGCGGGCGCCGGCACGTTGGACTCGGTCACACAGTATGAATTGTGGAAGGCCATCTGGAGCTCCCTCAACGACGCCAACTTCTATGAACTCGCTGCAGCCCTGGAACGGCACAACGGCTTCCTCGAGACGTTTGCGCCCTTGACCTTCGTGGGCAACCACGACGTCACCCGCCTTGCCAGCAAGCTGACCAACGCAGATCAGCTCCCGCTCGCGCTGGCGGTGCTCCTGACCGTGGGCGGAACGCCCTCCATCTACTACGGCGACGAGCAGGCCTTCCGCGGCCATAAGGAAGACCGGGCCGGGGGAGACGACGCCGTCCGCCCCGCCTTCCCTGCCGAACCCTCCGAGCTGGCACAGGCCGGCCGGCCGGTCTACCACCTCCACCAGGAACTGATTGGCCTGCGCCGCAGGCACCCGTGGCTGCACAATGCGCGCACGAAGGTGGTGTCGCTCAGCAACGAACACCTTGTGTACGAAGCGAGCAGCAATGGCGCCGCCATCACGGTCGCCCTCAACCTGTCCGGCAAGGCCGCTCAACTGCCCGTTCCGTCATCGGCCCGCACCCTGCTGGCCGGCCCGGGAACAAGCCGCCGGCCCGCAATGAGGTCAACCTTCCCGGCTACGGCTGGGCCGTGCTCGGGACTGCAACCTAGGCCGCTGCACGCAGCACTTATCCCAGCTTTCCCCGGGATTCTCCACCGCGACAATGGGTTTCGACGATCCACCTTGACGTAGTAGCCGCCATCAATAGTCGATCGCCACCTGAGAAGGCTCAGCGAGTCAAGGCCTCACAGGAGCGGTCAAGGGATGAACTTTTCTGTCCGGTACCGATCAAACAGTTGCCGGAAGGAGTCATCGGTGCGCCGGTAGCCGGTGAAGCCGGCCACGCGGCTTTTGCCCATGTCCGCGAGGACCTCTAGGTTGCGTCCCAGGTCGGCGTCCGTGTGCCACCACGAGGCAATCCGCGAAAGGTCGGCTTCTGCCAAGCCGTGGGTGGCGGCAATCTGGGACCATACGGGTTCCATGCCGCGCATCTGTTCCTCGAGCGGACGCGGGGACCCTTCAATGCCAGCCGCTTCCACGCCAAAATAGGCAGCTATTTGCGGCCACATCCATCGCCATCGGAAGACGTCACCGTTGACCACGTTGTAGGCCTGATTGCCTGCTTTCTCGGTGGTGGCGGCCCAAATCATGTGCTCGGCAAGGAGGCCTGCGTCAGTCATGTCCGTGAGGCCGTTCCACTGCGTCTCGGAGCCGGGAAAGACGAAGGGCAGGCCCAGCTCTCTGCAGATGGAGGCTTGTGCCGCCAGGGTCAGCCCCATATTCATCGCGTTGCCCACGGCGTGGCCGATTACCGTGTGTGAGCGGTGCACGGACCAGCGGAATCCCTGCCGTTCTGCTGCTGCCCACAGTTCGTCTTCCTGCGCGTAGTAGAAGTTCGGGGCCGGGAGCCGCGGTTCTTCTTCGCGGAAGGGGGTCTCCGGGATGAAGCCCGCTCCGTAGGTCTCAAATGGGCCCAGGTAGTGCTTTAGACCAGTCATTAGTGCCACGTGTTCGACCGGGGCGTGGTGTAGTGCGCCGAGGAGGTCTCGGAGCATGGCTGCATTGACGCGGATGTTCCCTTGCTCGGTGTTCTGCCTGGACCAGGCGGTGAAGAAGATGTGCGTGGGTTTCTCGTCGCTGAGCGCCTGGGCAAGGCTGTCCGCGGACAGGAGATCGGCGGAAATGTGCCTGGCCCGCCCACCGGGAATGGGATTCCGGGACAGTGCAAGGACCGTCCAGTTTTCGCTCTGGCCCAGCTGTTCGACGATTGCCGAGCCGGCAATGCCACTGGCGCCCACAACCAGAGCTGTCTTGCTTTGAATGACGCCGGCATTGATGTCCACTGATGTCACGGGTGCCTGACTTTCTTGGTGAGGGGTTCGTACCGGAGATGGTTGGAAGCCACGCTTCGCTATTGACCACCCTTCCCAGCCATTCCATTGCCAATTGATCATCATAATCTCTGCTATCAGGTCTTTGACCCGCGGAGTGGCGGCCACGGTCAGGCAGGCAGCACACGGGCCACGCCCGGGGCGAGGACGGGACCGAAGCCGGTGATGAAGTCGATGATCCCCTGGTAGCCGGCTTGCGCGGCGGGGAATTCCTTGTCGGCCAGGCGCCGGGCGGGCGCGCACGCGACCTCTCAGATCGACCAGGTCGGGCTGAAAGTGGATTGCGAGAGGAACTGCCAGCACTCAAACTGGACCACAAGCGGACCACTGCACGGCGACCTGAATCGACGGAAATCAGCCACGGAAAGGACAACACGATGGATCCGACCTGGGCGGCACTCGAGGCACACTGGCGCACATCGGAAAGCGGGGATAGCGAAGCCGAACACGCTATCTATTCCGACGATGCGATCCTCGACTATCCCCAGTCGGGTGAACGCTTCCGAGGCCGAACGACGATTGCGGCGCAACGCGGTGGACACCCTGCCGAGAGGCATTTCACCGTGCTGCGGATCCTCGGAAGCGGGAATCTCTGGGTGAGCGAGTGCATCATCACGTATGACGGCGTGCCGACATACTCGGTGTCCGTCATGCAATTCGCTCAAGAGAAGGTAGTGCATGAGACGCAGTACTTCGCCGACACGTTTGGCGCCCCCGCATGGCGGATAGCAATCGCAGAGCCGATGCCGGGCCGGCAGATCGAGAGGGCGTGATTCCGACCCGAGGAGGGACGAGTAAAGCGGCCGCAATCGACCCGAACCACGTCCTGATCATCGGAGCCGGACCTGGCCTCGGGGCCGCTGTGGCCCGTCGCTATGCAAGAGAAGGGTTCCGAATCACGCTCGTCGCGCGCCACGAGGAGTCCCTTGCCGCTCTCGCCGACGAATTGCGCGCTTCCGGGGCCAACATCGACACCGTACTCGCCGACGCCGCCGACCAGAAGGCGTTCCGTATACGGCTGCAAGCCATCGCACAGATCGGCGGCCCAGGAATCGTGGTCTACAACGCTGCCCTGATCGCCAGGGACCGTGTCCTGGCCACGGACGCCGAGTATCTGATGGCCGCGTACAGCGTCGACGTGCTCGGCGCCATCACTGCTGCGCAGGTTCTCACGCCGGCTATGGCACAGGCGCGCATCGGCACGTTCCTGACGACGAGCAGCTGGCTCAGCCACGACCCGCAGCCCGAGCATGCGACCCTCTCGATCGGAAAGACCGCCCTGCGCGTGGTGACCCATTTGTTGCATTACGAGCTGGTCCGGCAGAACGTGCACGTCACCGGGGTCACCATCGCCGGAGACATCGCGGATGGAACAGCGTTCGCGCCGGAACTGATCGCCGAAGCCTACTGGCGGCTTCACGCTCAGCCGGCATCGGAGTGGAGCCCAGAGGCTGTCTTCGACGGCAACTGATCAGCTTCGCCGTGCAGGGTTCCTGCACTGCAGTTGCGGGTTCCAAATCGAAATACCCGACTGACACCGTGCCACCGCGGGTTGAATCCTCTCGGTCGGGGGTGGTGGTACTTCGATGGCCGCCGGGCCCGCGGCGGCCAGTTGAAACTGGGCCGCGTATGCGATGGCCCGTTCTCACCTCGCGTATGACGCCTGACGCCTGTGCCGGGCCTAGCCGGCTTCGCTCTGAATACGGTCCTTTACGCTTTGAGGCATGGATGAGCACGCGTCGTTGTCGGAGCGCCGGTCAGCGTGGTTCTCGGCAGTGTCAGTGATGCCGACCGTCGCGACGGCCGCCTGCCATCCGCCCAGGCCGGTGAGCTGCTGAGGAACCCAGACGTTCGCTGCCCCGTTCACCAGGTTCCACACGGCGGGGTGGACGCCTGCGCCCAGGTAGATACCACTGTTGGGATCCCGCTTGACCAGATCCGGCAGTGGTAGAACACCCATCAGTTGTGCAGATTGGTAGTCCGACAAGTTCCACGGCGGTGTTCCAAAGTAGTACCAACTGGCCGCGCAGACACCATACAGGTGGGGGCCAAACTGGGCGTAGTTCAGGTAGAGCTCCAAGGTCCGCTGGGGGCTCAATGTGTAGCTGAATTGGGTTGCCAGGACGGCCTCGATCCCTTTTCGGGCGGCGCTCTGATCGTCCCAGAGGAAGATGTTCTTGACCAGCTGCTGGGGGATGGTGGAACCACTCGGGTCGGGCTTTCCCTGGAAATACGCCTGTGCCCTGGCCTGGAAGTCTCCGAGGTCGAAGGCGCCGCTGCGGGTGCCGAGCTGTTCGTCTTCATGGGCGATGGTCGCGGCGAGCAGGTGCCGGCTGATGTGGTTGATCGAGACGAACTGGTAGACGTTAGGCTCGCCGGCCTCCAGCATGTAAGCGGTGCGGGGCGGGGTCACGCCCATGCTGAACGTGAAGGCAATGATCTGGATCAGAACCAGCGGGGCGATCAGGGCCAACAGTATCTTGCGGCGCCATTTTCGTTTAGGACGCTTGCGTGGCTGACCGATCGGAGAAACCGGCTGTTTGGCCTGATCCGGCTCTGTGGCAGGCCCCTGAGGCGTCAAGGTGTCCGGCACCGGGTAAGTAATGACTCTCGCCGGCTCCTCCCGCCGACCCGTTGTAGTCCTCTGGCCAGGCTGATCGAACTGAGAGACCGGCTGCTGGGCCTGATCCGGACCCGCCGCAGACCCGCTTTCGCGAGGCGCGAACGGGACTGGCACCGGGTAAATTACAACTTTAGCCGGCCCTGCGTCCGGACGGCCCGATCGAGGCAGTCGGTCCGACGGTATATGCCGCGGCGCGATTAGTGGTTTCGGGATGTCCATCGGTCTGCCTTCGCTGTTCGCCCCCGGCTACGCCCGTAGGGATAGAGGATGGGACGAAATTCTACCGGGCCGCCCCGAGTACTACTCTCAGCCAACTACGCAGGGGATTGTCGGGGAACCTGACCTCAAGGAACGGATCAGGCAGGAATTCCGGCAATACCGCGACATGGTGCGCTGCTGGGTCCCTCAAGAATCGCTTTGCCATGGTCGTGACCCATTTCACCCTTGTTCCCTTCTGCTGTTGATTACTCGGCGATGTCCTCCGCCCACAGCTCAGGGTGTTCGTCCTGGAAGGTGCGCATCATCTCGACGCATCGGGCATCATTCAACACCAGTACTTCGACGCCGCGTGAGCGCAGAAGATCGAATTCGCCGGGGAACGTCTCGGCCTCGCCCACCACCACGCGCGGAATCTTGAACTGGACGATGGTCCCCGTACACATCGCACACGGTGCCAGGGTGGTGTAGAGGGTCGTGTCCCGGTAGCTTTTCTGGCGTCCGGCAGCCCGCAGCGCAGACATCTCGCCGTGGGCGATTGGATCACCATGCTGGACACGCTCGTTGTGGCCGCTGGCAATTACTTCCCCGCCCCGGGCCAAGGCCGCGCCGATCGGGATGCCGCCCTCCCGGAGACTCTTTTGTGCGGCTTCGTAGGCAGCTTCGAACGCCGGGTCTGTGTTGGTTCGTTCAGTTTTGTTCATGGGTGCAGTCTAAATTGGCGGGCCTTTGTTGCTGTGGACCTGGAACTTGCTTACGGGCATGTTGATTGCGAACGTCGCGCACAGGTGTCTGGCCGCGTTTGGCTTACAGCCGGGTTTCGGCTCACCAGCTCATCTAGAGGCCGCGGCGCCCTACCCACAGGCCATGTAGCAGCGGGACCACCGACGCGATCATCAGCACGCTGCCGAGCACCATGTCGTCCGCTCGGACCACGGAACCTGCGATGAGCAGCGCTCCGAACACCAGCGCCGATACCGACCGCTGCGCCACGCGGCTAAGCCGTGCCACCTGCCGTTCGAGCCGCGGGTTGGCCACCGACAGCGAACCCTCCTCGATTCGGGTGAGAAGCCCATCCACCCGTTTGGGCAGACGTAAGGCGACCCCGGCGGCGTCGAACGCTTGCTGAGCCACGTCCTGCACGATGTTGCCGCGCTCGTCGCGGAGCAGCTGCCCCGCATAGGGTTCGACCGAGTCCCACAGATTGAACCGGGCGTCCAGCGAGCTGCACACGCCCGACGTCAGTGACATCGCGCGGATGATGAGCAGGAAGTTCTCCGGCAACTGAAAGGGCAACGAGCGAACCACGTCACCGAACTCCAGCGCAAAATCACGGAACTCCCGCGGGTCCACCTCACGAAGCTCGGCGAAGCCCATCCCGCCGAACCTGGCGAAGAGGTGCATCATGGCCCGCTCAAGCTCGGCCGTGTCGGCCGACGGCACCAGCACACCAACATCGCTGATTGCGGCCACCAACCCCTTGCCGTCACGCGAGGCGGCCGCGATCAGCAGCTTACGCAGGCCACTGCGCGTTTTGGGCGGCACCTCTCCCATCATGCCGAAGTCGATAAACGTCAGCTTCCATGGGCGCTGTGCGGATGAACCGGCATTCGGTGTGACAAAGATATTGCCGGGATGCGGATCGGCGTGGAAGAAGCCAGTCGTGAATATCTGGTCGAACATCACCGACGCGAAGACCGGGGCAACCTGCACGGGATCGATGCCAGCCGCAAGAAGGGCCGCCAAGTCCGTGATCTTGATCGCCGTAACATCTTCCAGCGTGAGCACGCGGCGGGTGCTCCGCTCCCAGACGACGTCAGGCACGATCATCCTGTCGTCGTCGTCAAAATCAGCGGCAAAGCGCTCTGCATTCGCCGCTTCATGGAGGTAGTCGATTTCCTCGAGGCTGGTCTGCGCAAACTCCTCGACCAGTGCCGGCAGGTCAGCGCGATCGGACACGAGGCGCACGTGGCTGAGCCAGCCGCCAACTTTGCGTAACGCGGCCAAATCGACGTCGACAACCGCGTCGATGCCCGGTCGCTGCACCTTCACCACTACGTTTTCGAGACCGGTGTCGGCTGCATCGGTGCGAAGAAGTTGGGCCCGGTGCGCCTGCCCGAGGGATGCGGCGGCGATTGGCGTTTCCTCGACCGAGGCGAACACCCGGTCCAGTGGCGCACCCAGCTCCGCCTCGGCAAGGGCACGGATTGCTGGAAACGGGACGGGGGGCGCCTCGTCCTGCAGCCCTTCCAGTTCAGCAGTGATCTCCGGCGGGAGTACATCGAGCCTGGACGACAGGAACTGACCAACCTTGATCATCAGACCGCCAAGGTCCACCGCGAGCACATGGAAGCGCTGCGCGAAGCGCCGCATCCTTTTGGTCCGGGTGCTTTCGGCAATCCTGGCCAGCCCGATGCGAGGGAGGAACAGCTCAAACCACCACGTGACCGCGAGATGCCAAGCGGCGAAGCGCAGGATGCGACGGTAACGGGCACGGGTGTTCCCGGCGCCGGGTACCGGATCCGCCCGGTCCCGGCGAACCGACGTCACCCTCGTCAGTCCTGGGCGAGGATCGCGTACAGCCGACGACGTGCCTCGTTGAGCACCGCCACGGCCTCCTGCACCTGCTTCGGGGAGCCTGTGCGACCCACCTGGGCAGCGGCCTGCGCGAGTTCGACGCCAGCCTTGGGCAGCGCCGCGAACCCTGTGCCTGATGCCGGACCCGTTGACGCCCAGAGCGCTGACGTATCGGCACCCGCTACCTCTTCCCGGCCTGCTTCCGTCAGCGAGTAAATCTTGCGCCCGTTGGATTCCTCGGCACTGATGAACCCCTCGTCGGCCAGCAGCTGCAGCGTTGGGTAGATGGAGCCGGCGCTCGGCTTCCAGCTGCCACTGCTGCGCTCCTCGATCTCACCAATGATCTGGTAGCCGTGCATCGGACGCTCCGCGAGCAGGGCCAGTATCGCCGACCGCACCTCGCCTCGACCCACGCGGGTGCCCGAGCGCTTCTCAAACCTTGAACGCAACTCCTCAACGGCCTGCCACATGCCGTCGATGTTGGGGCCGCCAAATCCGCTCGCCGGGTACGAATTACGCATCATGCTCTCCTCTGCGAGTCGCGAACGATAGTCAACGATACATCCGATATTCACAAAACCGACAGGGGGAAGCCGACCGCGGGGGAGTCACGCACGAGGTTCCCGCCGGTGTCGGCGACCGCGAGGAGTTGGTACATAAGCGGGAGCGCGATGCAATTGCACCCGGCCCTCGCCCAACTCATGGTCTACCCCGACCGAATCGACCCCTCTAACCAGGTCCCGACACTTACACAAAACACTTGGCAAGCTCACAGCTCGTCGGCAGGCTGTCCTACCTGAGAGACTCTCGGAGGTGCCGTCCGGTCCGATCACCCAGAGCTGACCGCTATACGCAGGTCCCCACCCCGTGACGGGGTTCGTCCTGCTCGGTTTTCTGGCCGGTGATTCCTACGATGCTGTCGCCCGGACGGCGGCTCGAGACATCACCGCCGCCGTGGTGGGGGTCGCGGTCATCGGGTCGATCATCTGGCGGGTACGCAAAGCACGACGCGAAGCCCGTGCCTTGACCGGTTCCGCGCTGGAGGCGGAACAATGACCGCCGGCGCGCCATGTTTGGCTGCCGTGGTAGCGGGTGCCAATCCGGCCCTCCAGTATCTGTCGTCGGATGACCGTGAACACTTCCATAAGTGTCTTGCATCGTCAGGCCGCAAGTGGCAGCAGTGGCATAGTCTCGGTGGTGTCCGATTAGGCGTCCGGGTGATCCGGCCGAGGAAACGGGGATGTCATGGCGAGCAGCAGAGTCAAGCGTGTTGTGGTGATGGTGCAGGAGAACCACACCACGGATAATTATTTCCGGGGCCTGGCACCGTATGGGGCCAACGTTGCACCGGACTGGCCCACTCAGGCCAACCCGCCCGCGTCGGATCAGCCCCACGACCGGCACGCCTACTACCGCTGGCTCACCGGGCAGCACAAGGCGACCCGAACCCAGTTCGACACCGCGACGACGATCCCGTTTTACGCGTATCTGGCGCTGACGGGGGCGTTCCTGGAAAACCATTGCAGCGGTTTCGGCACGAACTCGACGCCGAACCATCTGCTGATCGTTGGTGGCCAGTCACCGACGCTGCGCAATCCGTCCCGGGCCCAGCCGCCGCCGTTGTGGGACATGCCCTCGGTCCCGGGCCTCGCCGAGGACGCTGGCATCGGATGGGCCTGCTACACCGCGACCGGCGGCTACCCGGCCGGGTTCTACGAACAGCTCAGCGGCTCCAGAAATTTGATGCCCAGCACGCATTTCGTCCCTGACGCCGCCGCCGGGAAGCTGCCGCCTTTGACTTATCTGTGGCACGACTCGCCCGAGGACGAACACCCGACCGCCGACGTGACAATCGGGATGAATAAGATCTGGGAATCCGTGGACGCCGTGGTCAGATCCGGCGGTTGGGATGAGACGGTGTTCCTGCTGACCTGGGATGACTGGGGTGGCTGGGATGACCACGTCGCCACCCCCAACGTCGAGCACACTCCGGACGGGGTGCAGCTCGCGTACGGTCCGCGGGTTCCGCTGATCATGTTCGGCGGCCCGGTCAAGCCGGGCATCGACAGCCGCTGGTCCCACCACGCCGGCATCGCCAAGACCGTGATGCAGCTGCTGGGGCTGCCCAAGCTAGGTGTGGACCGTGTCGACAACGACCCCGGCCTCGCCGACCTCATTGACCCCGCCGTTCACAACCCCGCACCGCCCGCCTACGGGTCGACAGTCAGCCTCCCCGCTGCGCCGCAGCCGGACCGCAAACCCAAGCCTGTGCCCGCCCCGCCTACACCGACGTCCATTCCGGTGGCACCGGTGGTGCTGCGCGGCGGCGGCACGCTTCCGCCGCCGAACGATGTTCCCCTGATAACAACGAAGCCCTGAACGATGACCGTCCCACGAACGGAGCACTTTCATGTCTGAGCAGAACAACACCCCGAAGGCCGCCGAGCAAAGCGTCCCGCTTCCCGGTTCGGAACGTACGGCGGCTGCAGGGATCCAGGCCACGCACGGGCCCGTCGATCCTTCCCGCAGGATTGAGGTGACCGTGATTCTGCGCCGGCAGGAACCGCTGACGCAGATGCCCGCCGAACCGATGTCCCGCGACGAGCTCGCGGCCCGTCACGGGGCCTCCGCCGGGGACCTGGGCCTTGCGACCAGAACGTTCACCCGGCTCGGAGCCGAAGTTATCGAAGCGGACCCGGCCTCCCGCCGGTTGCGGCTGGCCGGAACTGTCGAACAGCTGAGCCGAATCTTTGGCACGAGCCTGGAGGAAGTGACCAGCAGCGGGCCCCACAGTCAGGACATCACCCACCGGCACCGGACCGGGGGCCTGCAGATCCCGGCGGAGCTGGACGGAATCGTCACAGCCGTCCTGGGCCTGGATGACCGTCCCCAGGCACGTGCGCAGTTCCATGCGGTCCCGCTGGCTGCGGCCGGGTCGAGCTACACCCCGCCGGAACTGGCCAGGATCTACAACTTCCCTGCCGGCGCCGATGGCAGCGGTCAAAGCGTGGCCATCATCGAACTAGGCGGAGGCTTCGGCCACGCGGACCTGGACGCATACTTCTCAAGTCTGGGGATCGCCGGGCCAACGGTGACTGCAGTGGGGGTCGACGGTGCTGCCAACCAGCCCGGGCAGGACCCGGCCGGGGCAGACGGGGAAGTCCTGCTCGACATCGAAGTCATCGGGGCCCTGGTACCGGCGGCGGACCTTCAGGTCTACTTCGCCCCGAACACTGACGCCGGGTTCCTCGACGCGATCATCAACGCCTCCCACGCCGCGCCGACACCGGTGGCTATCAGCATCAGCTGGGGCCAGAACGAGGACGACTGGACCGCCCAGGCACGGACCGCGTTTGATCAGGCCTTCGCCGACGCCTCGGCGCTGGGCGCGACTGTCACGGCAGCGGCGGGGGACAACGGCAGCGCCGACGCGGCTACGGACGGCAAAGACCACGCGGACTTTCCGGCCTCCAGCCCGCACGTACTGGCCTGCGGCGGCACCCGCCTGGAAGCCGACCCGGCCACGGGAACCATCACTTCGGAAACCGTCTGGAATGACGGACCGAACTCCGCCACCGGTGGCGGCTACAGCGACACGTTCCCCGTCCCGGCCTGGCAGCGCGGGCTGCCCGCCCACGCCCGCCGCCGCAAACCCGCACCTAAGCCCGCACACCGGCGTCATGGCCGCGGTGTCCCGGACGTCAGCGGCGTCGCAGACCCGCAGACCGGGTACAAGGTCAGAGTTGATGGCAAAGACATGGTCATCGGCGGCACGAGCGCCGTCGCACCCCTCTGGGCGGCCCTGGTTGCCTTATTCGCCCAGTCGACGGGCCGGCCGTTCGGTCAAATCCAGCCCCTGCTCTACAGCCGGACGGCCGGGTTCCACGATGTCACCACGGGAAACAACGGCACCTACCGGGCGGCGGCCGGCTGGGATCCCTGCACCGGGCTCGGCAGCCCCGACGGGACGGCCCTGCTCGCGGCGATCAACTCCGGTCTCTAACTTAGGGTGGCGCAAGGTGACGGCTGGCAATGGGATGCGGAGATGACCCGTCGAGATGCTCAAGCCCACACCTCGAGACAGGTGGGAAAAGGTCACTGTCTATGGATGATTTTCCGGCCCCGCATACGCCCATTACGACAAGGATAGGTTTCATCAGAGAATGCCCGGGGCCCCGGCCGGGATCGGCTCGTGACGTGCCACTTCGACCGGACGCTGGAGCAGCCCGTCGAGGGAGGCGTTGAGCCACTTGACCGGATTGCCGTGTTGTATGCTCACGTTCCACCTCGTCCCATCCAGTGTGTTGGTTCGTTTCCCGTCGCTACTCCACGCGGTTTTTCCGGGCAGCGGACATGACTGCCACTTCGTGGTCATTTCTGCCGGGTTTGGGGGTGTCTGATAGACACTGCCACCGGCCGCTTGGTCTGCGTAGCGTGGTGGATGTGGACAGAAAAGACGAAATCCGGGAGTTCCTGATCTCGCGACGCGCGAAGATTAGTCCGGAGCAGGCCGGCATCCCCAGTTACGGAGAGCTGCGCCGTGTGCCGGGCCTGCGCCGTGAGGAAGTGGCGCAGCTCGCCGGGGTGAGCACGGACTACTACACGCGGCTCGAACGCGGCAGCATCCGCGGTGTCTCGGACGCGGTGCTCGAGGCTGTCGCCTCTGCCCTTCAGCTAGACGACGCCGAGCGGGCGCACCTCATGGACCTGGCGCGGACGGCCAACACGCCGTCGCGTCGGGCGCCCCGCCGGCCACCGCAGCAGCGGGTTCGTCCGGGCGTGCTGCGGCTCCTGGATGGCATGACCGGAGTGGTGGCCCTGGTCCAGAACGGCCGTTCGGACGTGCTGGCCGCCAACCTGTTGGGCCACGCGCTGTACGCGGAGGTGTTCAACTCCGCCGTGCTGCCGGGGCCGGACACACCGGGGCGGTTGCCGAACCAAGCGCGC
The DNA here is from genome assembly GCF_056397785.1 of Arthrobacter sp. 05L421. NCBI lineage: Bacteria > Bacillati > Actinomycetota > Actinomycetes > Micrococcales > Micrococcaceae > Arthrobacter > Arthrobacter sp. 05L421. Next base: position 3,276 of record NZ_JBFTOC010000027.1, on the reverse strand, counting down.
TACCTCTTCCTCGATCCGGGCGCGGCAGATCTCTACCCGGATTGGCGCGCGATCGCGGCTACCACGGTCGCGATGCTGCGGCTGGAAGCGGGGCGGAACCCGCACGACCGGGCACTGAATGAGCTCGTCGGTGAACTGACCACCGGCAGCGGGCTGTTCGCTGCTTTGTGGGCCGGGCACGACGTACGCATCCACACCACGGGGACCAAACGGTTCCACCACCGCGTGGCCGGGGATTTGTCACTGCAATACGAGACGCTCGACCTGCCCGGCGATGAGGGACAGACCCTGTTCACCTTCACCGCGGAGCCCGGCTCTGCATCCGAAAACGCGCTGGCCTTCCTGGCCAGCTGGGCGGCCTCGCCTCCGGCAACAACCACCGCGGGCGATTCCGCCGGCGAATCCACCATCCCGGAGATGCGCTCCTTCGCGCAACCAGGATCACAGAACCCAGGAAAGACAGAACCCTCACATGACTGAGCAGAACACCAACACAGAGCGGTACGACAACACGGCCGGCAAGAAGGTCTGGTTCATCACCGGCGCCGGCCGCGGCATGGGAACCGACATCGCCAAGGCCGCCCTGGCCGCAGGCCACGCCGTCGTCGCCACCGGCCGCAACCCGGAAAAAGTGATCCAGGCCGTCGGCGGCAACGAAGACCTGCTGGCCGTCAAGCTCGACGTCACCGACCCAGCCGATGCCACGGCAGCGATCCAGGCCGCCGTCGACCGCTTCGGCCGAATCGACGTGCTCATGAACAGCGCCGGCAACTTCTACGCCGGATTCTTCGAAGAGATCACCCCGGAGGACTTCCGGGCGCAGATCGAAACCACCATGTTCGGGCCCATGAACGTCACCCGCGCGGTCCTGCCAGTCATGCGGGCTCAGCGCTCGGGGCTGGTCGTCACGATCTCCTCCACCGCCGGCATCGCGGGCGGGGAGTTCCTCAGCGCGTACGCTGCATCGAAGTTCGGCGTGGAGGGGTGGGCGGAGTCCCTGGCCCCGGAGGTCGCCCCGTTCGGCATCCGCAGCATGATCGTGGAGCCGGGGTTCTTCCGCACCGAGCTCCTCACCCCGGAATCCACCAGCTACGCCGAATCCACCATTGAGGACTACGCCGAGCGCACCAAACAGACGGTTGCCGCGTGGAAGGGGATGGACGGACAGCAGACCGGGGACCCGGCCAAACTCGCCAACGTCCTCATCCAGCTCGCCGAACTCGATCAGCCGCCTCTGCGCTTCGCCGCCGGCGCCGACGCCGTCGGGCTCTTCGAAACCCGGGCCAAGGACCTCCAGAACCAGGCCGACGCCCACCGCGAACTTTCCAGCAACCTCGCCCGCGACAATGCCTGACACCCCTTATCGGCCCCGGCGTCCCTGAACCCCGGGCGTCGGCCGACCGACCAATTCAAGCAACTCCCGCAAAACTTCCTGGGACGCACGTGGCTAGCACCTGCCCAAAACCGGCCCCAGCCGACGTCCCGGGGCTGAAAAACACAGCGAAAGGAAGCACAGCATGAAGAACGCACGCCTCGGAGACCTGGAAGTCTCCCGCATCGGACTCGGCGCCATGACCATGGCCGGCACCTACACCAGCGAGGGCGCCCTGGATAACGCGGAGTCGATCCGCACCATCCACCGCGCCCTCGACCTCGGCGTCACCCACATCGACACCGCCGAGATCTACGGGCCGTTCCTAAGCGAGGAGATCGTCGGCCAGGCCATCAAAGGCCGCCGTGAGCAGGTGAAGATCGCCACGAAGTTCGGCCTGGTCTCCCATTCCGGCGGCGGCCCCGGCATGATCGACAGCAGCGCGGCTAACGTGAGGTCCGCCGTCGAGGGCTCCCTCAAGCGCCTCGGCACCGATCACATCGACCTGTACTACCAGCACAGGATTGACCGGGAGACCCCGATCGAGGAGACCGCCGGTGCGGTCGCGGATCTAATAACCGAGGGCAAGGTGCTGCACTTCGGGCTGTCAGAAGCCTCCCCGGAGACCATCCGCCGGGCACACGCCGTCCAGCCGGTCACGGCACTGCAGACCGAGTACTCGCTCTGGACCCGCGACGTGGAGGCGGAGATCCTGCCGCTGCTGCGCGAACTCGGCATCGGCTTCGTCCCGTACTCACCGCTCGGCCACGGCCTGCTGACCGGCCAGATCCGCTCCGTCGACGACTTCGCCGACGACGACTGGCGCAAGACCAACCCGCGGTTCACGGGCGAGAACTTCCGCCGCAACCTCGCGATCGTCGACGAGGTGAAGGCCATCGGCGCCGAGATCGGCGCGACCCCCGCACAGACCGCCCTCGCGTGGCTGCTGACCCGCGGGAACGACATTGCCCCGATCCCCGGCACCCGGCGGGTCTCCCGGGTCGAGGAGAACACCGCGGCCGACGGCGTCGAACTCACCGGCGACCAACTGGGCCGGCTGAACGCGCTCCGACCCGCCGCAGGGGAACGCCACGACGAGGCCAACATGGCCTCGATCGACCGCTGACCGCCGGACCAGCGCACGTACCGGCCCCGATGCCCACACAGAACGATTACCCCTACGGGCCCTTCGGTGAGAAGCAACGCGGACGCTACGTTGACTCCCACCTCTTCGGGACCGTCCGGCCCCGGCCCTTGCGTAACGAACGTCCTCAATACTCCGGTAGCCTCTGTGACGCTTTGTCCGGTGAGGTGTTGGATCTGGGCGACGCCTCCACTGACGCTCCGATGTCGCCTAGCGCGCCAGTGCCCGCCGTTTCGGAGCGCAGCCGCCCAGCTCATGGGTGTTGCCTCATCAGTCAGCCAGTCCTGCAGATAGCACGCCCTGACATGCCGGAGGGTACCGAGAAGTGCGTCGGGTCAAGGCTTAGCCCAGCAGGGAGACGGCGTGGGCGATCACGAGGGCCAGGAGAACGAATCCTCCGGCGGCTTCGAGTCCCATCATCATTTTGGCGCGGGGAGACAGGGGCATGGTGTCGGTGGGACTGAAGGCCATGGAGTTGGACAGGGAGAAATAGGTGTAGTCGACGAAGGAAGCGACCCAGCCGCTCTTGACTGAGGACCGCGTCGCAACTTCCGTGACGGCGTCGTGGTCTTCGTCCTGGGGAAACCGGAAGTCAGCAGCCGGGAGGTCGTCGCGGTGGGTATTCCGCCGTGCGACCGGTCCGCCGCGGTCCAGTTCCCAGAAGACCAGGGCGAACGCGATGACGTTTGTTACCCAGATCTGCAGTGCTGCCAGAAGGAGCGTGCGCCCGTCGCCGCTGCCGGAGTCGGTCAGCAGAATG
>NZ_JBFTOC010000026.1:0-41914 GCF_056397785.1 Arthrobacter sp. 05L421 | reverse complement strand
ACCCTCAAGGGGCAATTGTTTTTTCGAGTCACGCGCCAGGCAGAACGGCCGGCATCAACACTGCCAGCTAGTCCCAGACCAGCCACTGCAAGACTCACAGTTGTTTTTTGGTTGCTGGCAAGCTCGCTTGCTCGGCGGCCGACGGAGCCTTGTCTACCCGCAGGGCAAGACCCGTGGAATTTGCGGAGGAAATCAGCGACGAAGGAGCGCCGGAGAAGATTGCACGGGCCGCAGGCCCCGGGAGGAACGACCGGGGCTAGACGGGGTGGAGCGGACGCCTAGAATCCGGAGGACAGCAACCAAAAGACGTCGTAGACAAGACAGGGCCGGGGTCTCCGGAGCTCTGCGACGGAGGCACCGGACCCAACAGCCGGCCGCGCCAGCGGACGCCCGACTCCCTGGCCGGAGCGCAGCGGAGATCAGGACGCAGGAACGGGTTGTGCCCCCTGAGGGTCAGCTGGAGCTCTCCGCGCAGCTCAAAGCTGTCCCCATTGGGTAAAACCCTTTCCCTTGAAAGCCCAGCTACGACCCTCGATAGTTCTTTTGTCAGCACTCCCGACTACACTGAATTAATCGAACATATATTCGAATAAAGGTGTGTTGTGAGCGTTACTGTCGGTCCCCGTGTGATAGACGCGGGCGTGTCGTTGTTGTCGGTGCTGATCTCCCCGGTCCCGGTCGCGGCCGGGTATCCCTCGCCGGCGCAGGACTACTTTGATGGCCGGATCGACCTGAACGAGCACCTGATCAAGGACATCACCAGCACCTACGTCGTGCGGGTGTCCGGGGAGTCCATGGAGGGCGCCGGGATCAGCGACGGCGATGAACTGATCGTGAACCGGGCGCTGGAACCGGTGGACGGGTCCGTGGTCGTCGCCGTTCTGGACGGGGAACTGACGATCAAGCGGCTGCGGATCACCGCCGCCGGGGTGGTGCTGCAGGCGGAGAACCCGGCGTACCCGGACATCCGCGTCGCCTCGTTATCGGACCTGGTCATTTGGGGCGTGGCGACGCGGTGTCTTCATCATGTCTAGGGCGGCGGTGATGCGGCGGATGCCGCAGATCGCGCATGTGGACGTGAACTGCTTCTACGCCAGCGCGGAGCGGGCGTTCGACCCCTCCCTGGAAGGGAGGCCTGTCATCGTACTCTCGAACAATGACGGCTGCGCGGTCACCCGCTCCCCGGAAGCCAAGGCCCTGGGCATCCCGATGGGTGAGCCGTGGTTCAAACTCGCCCCGCGGGCCAAGGAATGGGGCCTCGTGGCGCTGTCGAGCAACTACGAGCTCTACGGGGACATCAGCGCCCGCGTCATGGAGCTGCTGGGCCGCTACTCCGCCTGGCTGGAGGTCTACAGCATCGACGAGGCCTTCCTCGGCGTCAAAGGCACCCCGGCCGAACTCCTCGCCCTGGGCCGGACCATGAAAGCAGCCGTCCGCCGCAACGTCGGCGTTCCGGTCTGTGTAGGGATCGCCGCCACGAAGACTTTGGCGAAGCTGGCCAATAAATGGGCGAAGAACAACCCCGCCTTCGACGGGGTCTGCCACTGGGACTCCGTCCCCGCCGACCACCGGGAGGCTCTGATGCGGCGCCTGTCCGTCATCGAGATCTGGGGGGTGGCGACCCGGCTGACCAAACGCTTGAACGTGATGGGCATCTTTTCGATCCTGGACCTGTCCCGGGCGGATCCGGTGATGATCCGGGACCGCTTCTCCGTGGTCATGATGCGCACCGTCCTGGAACTGCAGGGCACCCCCTGCATCCCGATGGAGGAAGAGCGGCTCGGCCGGGACCAGCTCATCTTTTCCCGTTCCTTCGCCGCACCCATCACCACCGCCGCCGGGATGCGGCAGGTCATGTCCGTCTACGGACAGCAGGCGTCGGCGCGGCTGGCCAAACACGGGCTTCAAGCCAAAGTCCTCACCGCGTTCGCCGGCACCTCCCACTTCAACCCGAAAGACACCTCCTACCCCTCCGTCTGCATCCCGCTGCCGATGCCCACCGCGGATCCGGTGATCCTGACCAAGGCCGCCCACGCGCTCCTGCCGCACATCCACGAAGGCGTGAGGTACGCCCGCGCCGGGATCATGGTCACCGACCTCCGGCCCACCGGCAACCAGGCACCCCTGTCCCTGTTCGAGAACCCCCACGAGGAACGCCGCGTCGGAACACTCCTGGAGGACGTCACGCGCCGATACGGGCGGGGATCCATCGGCCTCGGCCACGCCGGAATCAAGGCCGGCCTGGACTGGAGCATGAAACGGGACATGCTCTCCCCCCGCTACACCACCCACTGGGACGAACTCCCCCTCGTCAAAGCCGCCTAAACCCACCACTCCACCCGCACGACCGCACCACGAAAGAACAGTTATGACCCTCACATCCGAAGCCCCCAGCCGCACCAGCGAAGTCATTCAGGTCCGCTTCGACCCGGACGGCAGTCCCCTCGCCGTCCGGCACGACGGACGGATCTGGATCGTCGATCCCGACACCGATTCCCAGCAATGGTTCGCCCGCGACTCATGGTGGGAGACCCGCCGCACCGCCGCCATGGGCAGCGGCGACATCGTCAGCATCGAATACTGGCGCGTCCAGGTCCTCGGCGCCAACTCGGCCCTGCGGACCTTCACGTTCCGCCGCGAACCCCTGGCAACACAGTGGTTCCTGGAAAGCATCAGCGACTAGGCAACAGTGACCCCGCAAACGATCAGTGATCAGACCTGGGCCGGGATCCGGACCGAGTTCACGCTGCCGGCCCTGGAGCTGGGCATCCCGCACAACTGTGAGTCTTGACAGTGGCTGGTCTGGGACTGGCTGGCAGGATAGGTGCAGGCCGTTCCGCCCCGTCGATCACCTGAAAGCCAGCCCTGTTCCCCTGCTCCGTACGCTCGAATCCTTCCGCTGGCGCTAACGCCTGCCCTTGACGGCCCCGGCGGGGTGCGTAGCGTTGGCCCATGGGACTCCTCTACGACAACCCGGACCTCGCCGCCATCACGCTGACGCGGCTCGCCGCCGAAGAATCCGAGGGCCCCGGCACCCTGGAGGGGCGCATGCGCGACTACCTTAGGGACCTCGAACAACGCAATGGGACCGCCTACCTGGAGCTGATGGCCATCACCCTCGCCCGGATCCACTTCAGGTCCCTAGACGATCTGGCGCGGGCCACCAGGGCAGACTCAGCAGCCCTGCTGGATGCCGCCGAAGTCGACGCCTTGGAGGCCCTGTAGATTGCGAGTGGGCATAGGGTGTTCCGGCGGAGATATCCGGCACGATTGAAGGCAACGGGCTGGAAGAGAGGCAGCAGCTTAGCGGCGCTTCACGCGCAACCGTTTACCGCTATCTATGGCACGGCGCGTAACGCCGCAGGAGTGTGCGCATCATCTGAACGCGGCACGGCAGGTGCTGGCCGTACCGGAAACCAGAGACTGACAACGACCGGTGCTTGGAAGCGAGGCTGCCTCTACCAACACTCATGTAGTTCGTGCTCTTTTTCGTAGGGCGTTATGGTGACGCGACACTTCGAACACTGGGTTGAATGGATAGTCGACCGACAGTTACACCCGTTGCATCCCGGACATTTCGGCTCATCGCACTGGCGGCACCAGTCACTGTCGGCGTCTGAGCAGTGCTCATCGACGGCGCACCCATCGTTGCCGCAGAGGTACCAGGCGATCTCAATTTTTCCCATCCCAAAACGGTGAACCGGAGTGAGGGCAACGAATACATGCGTTGCCTCTTCATCGAGAACGGCCTCCACTTTCATGTCGTGGAGCTCGCCTCCCCTTTGGTAAACCATCCCTTCCGAAAAGACTCTGCGGTGTAACAAGCCATCGCCGGCTTCTTTGGCTAGCCGGGCGAAGCCGGGCTGGACCATTCCTCGTTTTGGTGGGTACTGCTCATACGTCACCTCAGCCTGCACGACTTTCCCCTCGAGGTCAGCAACGGCCAGAATCCACTTTTCCCGGTTCCTCAAGGTCCCAGCTACATGTTTCAACACGGCTGATCGAGAAGCAGCTGAATCGGAGTAGAGGCAGGCCATCACCAGGGCCGGAGACTGAACAGCCTGATCTGAATTTTCCGCCGGCAGAGAGCGCAGAAGGACCTCCGCTGCAAACTGGTCGGAAACACTTTCCTCGACTTTGCGTCGCTGCAAAGGGTGAATGTCGTCCATTAGGACAAAACCCCATTCAGCGTGGTTCTGCTGGTGGTGGTGTCCGAGTTCATGAAGGAGTGTGAAGTTGTTGCGTCGTCGTCCGGACGGATGCAAGTAGATGGTTCTGGTCTTGCGGTCGTAATATCCGCCGCCACAAGAACCGTTAGGGAGTGCATCTTGAGTGCTTATGATCAAGTCGGGCATCTCCGCAATGGCTGCCCAAGGATCCTCCTGAAGCAAGGGAAGATCGAGCTCCCGCGCATCGCCCAGCAGAGCCTGCGCTATGCGCGAATAATCTCCTGACGCAGCAAGCCCGCGCCAATCCGTCACTTTAGATCCTTCGGTCTTGGACTGTGCGTCGAACGGCATCACGCAGCTTATTTTCCATCATCTCGTCACTGTCCTGACGTGCAGCCAAAGCGTAAGCGCTCCTTGCCGATTCGGTTCGCACTGACTCCTCATCAGTTTGGAGTTCGTTGCAAGCCCACTCCACATCAGCTTTGTATCCCGGGTGTGAAAGCAAATGCCACCAAGTGGAGGAAGGGTCGTATCCCTGGATCTGATCGCGGGACACCTCTAGGTGGTCAAGTAGAAGGGCGGCCAAGTCCTCCGGCAATGCCTCTTCGGCATCCCAAAAAGTGCGCACGTCGGCCACGCTCAGATGCAGTGCATCCGCCATGCCGCGTGCGCTTCCGCCAATCTTCTGGACTTTCTCTTTGCTCAAGAAAAACGATCCTTCGTCCGAGCGACCTGTATGGAAACACAGGTCCGTCCAATGGCGGGTTAGTTCCTGAGCGGCTTCCAGATTTCCAGGTTCGCTGGCAAATCCTGGGGCAACCTGGACGTCCGGCTCCTCATCCTCATCGAGGCATGCGGCGATACGTCGAATCTCTCGCGGCGGCAATAGGTGGCCCAGAGGTCTTTCCAGAAGGTGCAGACCCAGGCCTGTTTCCCTCGTCGGCCAGACGGTGACAGTTACGCCGAGAGAACTTTCGACGAGGAAACCGGGGGCAAAGGATGGCTCGGATGGTAGGCCTACGGGCCATCCGAGAATGAAGCCGTTCTTAACAGAAGCGACTAAGACATGGCCCAGGAGTTCTCCATCCCAGGCGAGGGTCCACATGTCGCCGGCCCGAACTTCATAGTCTCCAGTGCCGGAGAGCCAAAAGGCAGCGGCCTGCGCGTTCAGTACGTCGGGAACACTCACGGATGAATGGTTCTCCGGATCAGTTCCACCAAAGCCAGCCAACTGCTACTCGTACTCCTCGGTTTTATTGGTGTCGATTTCTGTATAGCTCTAATAGCTGAGATTTTTCAGGTTCATTGAGTCCGCCTCGGAACTCGCAAGCGGGCGTTCCGGTCTTTTCGCGCAACACGTCATGCAGCCAGCGCAGTGACCAATGGCCATCTTTGTCTAGCTGAAGTGCGGTCTGGGCCGGACTTGATACGTCACCGTCCCACGGCCGACCATCCGTGCTTGATCGGGCCATGGCCTTCCAGGTCTCAGAATCTGGCTTTCCTTTGGCAACACAAGCCATCGGCCGGGAGCGCTTACCGACACTAATCGGCTTAGTCGTGGTGTTTCTAAAAACATAGTAAACGTCCCCATTGTCGGGTTTGCTATCCGGCATGGCTCCAATAATAGGCTGAGTATTCCACGACCCGAGTGTCTTCCTGTTGTAACTGTGGTTGCGCTTCACCTTGGCGACGTGCCCGATGAACTCGACAATCGTCCGATGCCGCTACAACGGCCGGATGGCAGAGCCTGGACCAAAACACCCAGCGTCAGCTCGAGGGCATCCAACTGCACCTGATGTTCACCGACACAGCAGGGATGCGTGTGCGGCCAGCCTGTCCCAGGTGATCATGTCAGTTGTCCGTACTTTCCAGGAAGGCGTCGGCCGCGTCTGCCACCTCTTTCAGTCGCCCGTTGCGAAGAGACTCTGCCGGAGACTTTCCCCCCAACCGAGGATTGGGTCCTATGAACCAGTTGCTGGCGGTGTTGTCATTCTCCGATTGGCTGAGTTCTGTCCAGATGCGGTATGCGAGCATCAACCTCTGCCTTGATTCTTCGCTAGGTTGCGATCCGTCGTCGGTGGACCACTCTTGAGGAAGTTTCTGGTCGTTGACGTTTGCCAGCGCCGCCACCGTCACGGGGCCAAGGCGGCTTGTCAGCTGTCGAACAATTTCATGGATATCCATACGCATGGACTTAACGAATACTTCACGCCTCGTACGCGACACGGTGAAAAGGGGTGGTCTATCGAAGGGAGCCGGAGTGGTTGGTACCTCGCCCTCTAGCGACGGGACGCTTCCCGATTGCATTGCATCCAATTCGACTCGTTTTGCAGCAATGTCCTGTGACCCTGGACTGGTAGGCGTCAGGTACGAGATGGAAGGAAGGGCAGGAATGGGTCCGAGCGCCGGCTTGTTATGCAGCGGCCGTTGATGGATGCTTCGTAGGAGCTGTTCCATCCCAGATGCGTCAAGACTTTTCACATGAAAACGTCGGAGCCTGTGGAGGTCGAGAGGAACGGCCTCCATCTCGACTCCGGGTAGTAGCGCAATGACAGTCCGCCTTTGAAAAGCACTCTGGTCGCTGTTAAAGAGGCCCTTGAGAGTGTCTGCTTCGGCTACAGCGCCGGCGCCTGATTTAGGAGAGTTGGTTCCCTCCCATCGCTGCCTCCAAGCAGCGGAGGCAGCAATAATAACCAGCTCGCATTTTTGAACTTCGAGCTGTCCCCAGCGCGTCCAGTCGATGGACGCATCGTTTTCGTTCCAAAGGTCCAGATCAGCGTCGACACCATTGAGCCTTAAGAGCGTTGCGAATTCGACGACGTTACCGATCCACTTCTCGGCCTGTCGGTCGGACCAGTTCTGGTCGCGATGGGCCCAACTCACAAGTGCTGTCGGTGCGCTGGAACCAATCATGGATCGAGTTTACGTTCCCCAGGCAATGAGTACTGGCGATTGGCCCCCTAAGCGACGGTCGCCGACAGCAGTTTGCATGAGATTGCGTCCGAATCAGCGACTCCTGTGCATCTGGCGCTGTCGTGATGATCTCATGTGACGCTTCAGAGTGTCGGGATTATTGCAAACGAAGGATTCCGAGAACGCATCGAATCGAGAATCCCGGGGTTGATCGCTCATGGAAGTGGCGCGACGTCCTCCCGCGGAAAATTGGCTCGACGAAGAAAAGCGGCAGCCAGCACCCCGGTTCTCACAAATAGTTCTCGAATCGGTACAGTCGAACTAAGACCCCGAACCGAGTTTTGAGAAGAGAACACCCCCATGACCACGCACCGCATCGGCTACGCCCGGGTTTCCACCCGGGACCAGAACCTGGACCTGCAGATCGCAGCCCTCAAGAATGCCGGATGCGACAAGATTCACGAAGACACGATCAGCGGCACGAAGTCCCAACGCCCCGGACTTGACCAGGCGCTGGACAACCTGCGCGAAGGTGACACTCTGGTGGTGTGGAAGCTGGACCGCCTCGGCCGCAGCGTGAAAGACCTCCTAGATTTCGCCGGCAGACTGAACGACCGCGGCGTAGGATTCGTCAGCCTCACCGATGCGATCGACACCACCACGGTCTCCGGACGCTTCTTTTTCAACGTCATGGCATCCCTGGCCCAGATGGAACGGGAACTCATGGTCGAACGCACGCAGGCCGGGCTGCAGGCCGCACGCGAACAAGGACGAGTCGGCGGCCGCAAACGCATCATGACGGATGCCAAGATCCGCTCAGCCCGAAAGCTCCTCAACCAGGGAACACCGCCCCGAGAGGTCGCAGACACCCTAGGAGTCTCCGTGCCCACCCTCTACCGATGGGTCCCGGCAACGGGCGCGACCGAGGCACCAAAGAAGTAGTTCCTGCTGGTTGGTGCAGGCGACTTCTGAAAAATGACTGTTGGTGCACAGGACTATTGAGCAGAATGCATTTCCGTGCAGGGCGCTTCTGACATTTCAATGTCCATACTCGTCTGCACTATCTGGCAAGCTGTTGCAATGATCACAGAACGGGAGCCTCAAGACTGGCGTGAGCTGCAAAGGGAGGTCGCTCGCATCCTTGCTGAATGCGGCATGGAATCCGAGGTCGAGAAGACGCTCACACTGGCCAGGGGAACAGCTGAAATCGACGTATTTGCAGTGGAAACCATCCGAGGCCGCACAAGCACTATCTTCTGCGAGTGCAAACTTTGGAAGAGCTCAATCCCGCAGACTGTGATTCACGCGTTTCGCACGGTCGTGGCCGACGGTGGCGCAAATGTTGGCTACGTCATCACCTCGAGTGCCTTTCAGTCGGGGGCTCTCACTGCTGCGGACCTGACCAATTTGCGCCTAGTGACCTGGCACGAGTTTCAGACTGAGTTCGAAAGCACCTGGATTGAAAGCTACCTTCGGCCCGAGGTGACAAAGCGCCTCGACGACTTCATGACGTTGACCGAGCCGCTCTTCCCGAATGCGTTCGATGAATTGAGCGAACCGGAGCAACAGAAATTTCTGGAACTGCGAGAGAAACACTGTGAGCTGGGGATTATTGCGATGGAGTTTTCGTCGTACGTCGCGCTCCTCGGCCGTCCCCTTCCCACTCTTCCTCTTAGGGGTCGATTCACACCAAGTTCCAAGGCCGAAATCCCAGCCGGTCTACTCGATGCGACGGCTTATGGAGATTTCTTGGACATTCTCATACCTTCCGGCGAGCGGGCAACCGCCGAGCTTAGGGCGGCTCTGCGGTCCGAAAAAACCTCTTCTATGGAGCCCTAGCCGATGAGCATCCCCGCCCGCGGGTCGTATCCAACTTGCGAGCACTTCGGTGAGCAGATCCGCGGCAGCAAGCTCGGCCACAAAATGACAAGAGAGTGGTACGGACACCCGAATCGGAAGCCGAAAGATCGACTGAAACGCGAAGTGTTCGGCGAGGAATTCTGGGCCGCCTCGGCTTGGGTGTACCGGGACGAGGATTACACACAGCACTCGGATGCTTACCTGCTGGTCCAGCGTGACGCAGCACTGGTGAACTTCGACCTGTCCATGAGCTACTTTGCGTCCCTGGACGTGGACGAGTTCGAGGAGGCCCTGGGGCACGTCCTGGCCAAGGGACGGACTTTCAAGCCAGTTCAGTCGTTGAAGGATTGGGACGGCGTGGCCGGCGCATACGTAATGGTCTTTGACGAGTACCGGCAGTTCTACGTCGGTAAGGCGGACGACATTCGTAGGAGGATCAAGCAACACTGGGGCACCCGCAAGCACTTTGATCGGCTGGTCTACGGGACTAAATACGACTCAATCTTCCCGGCAGACGAGTTGCGCGCTTTGGATACGACGCGGATCTTCGCTGCCCGTAGTAAAAACCCATTCGCGGTGGAACAACGCGCTGAGAAAGCTGCCGACCAGCGCTTTTGTCTGAACCGCATGAACGGCGGTTCTCCGAGCCCGATGATGTTGATGCTTAGTGCCCTCAATCCGCACCGCCGGCCAAACGGCGTAACTGCGGATCCCATGTCATGGGATGACTACGACCGAGCGTGGGACGGCGTCGTAGAAACAGTTGCCCAGGCAAGAGCCTCTGGTGGTTCCAGCCTGGCCGCCCAGCTCGCCGGCTTGGACATGACGCTCTATTCAGTCGCCCGCAAGGACGGCACTCGGTTCATATGGTCAAGGAGGGACGCTATCGCTGGCGCCGTTGCCCGCGGCGAGCTGAGCGTGGAGGAGTTCGCTGCGTTCCTAGAAGCTATGGGCGAGACGATCATCTGGCCAGACGACTGACGCGCAGCAAAATGCGGCCCCGTTCGTGCTGACATATGACTCATTCCCGACGCCTCCAGCAACAGCAGCCAGGCTGGGTATCTTGCGGCGTGCCCATCAATTCAATTCACTCCTCACGGTTCCACCTTGACGAGCGGGGCGAGGTTGCCACGCAGTGCTTTCGCTAGGATTGATTGTCCTAATCGGTCAAGATGCCGACTCGCAGCGTCAATCTGGCACAGTCCGTTCCGGCTGACCCGTAGCAGCTCTCGAACGCGGCGAACAATTTCTCTCTGCTCCTCAATGGGCGGCAAAGGCACCGGCATGGCACCAAGTTTGGTGCCGTTGATATTCGATTGGCTGACGCCGTCGGTTTTGACCTGACGAGCCCATGCTCGACCCCACGCCGAGTTTAACCAGAAGTTGACGAAGTCCGGCTCAGCTACATCCGTAGCAAATCGGACGCGGATGAGATAGGACGCAAAAGTCATGGCGTCGCCTTCGTGGAAGACTGCGCTCTTGCCGACCAACTCTGGGCTATTCGTTCGATTGAACAGTAGGTCCCCGTCGGCCAATAGGAGCGATTGGACCTGATCATCGAGGGGGCAGTATTTTAGATCGCTAGTATCGAGCACCCCCCCTTGAAGGTTGCCCATACGGAGCATTGGCACTCCTGTGGGGCTGGTGTCCGCCTTGCGTGAGGTTCCATACTCCAACAAAACCGAAGCCTGGCCGACGGTGCTCATGACATAGCTATCTGGCAGCTCGGGGTGACCGAGCTCTGGGCCTTCGTCCGCACCCGTCTTGCGGCGCTTAGCCCTGCGATCACTCAGTCGCTGAAGAGCATCTGCAACGGTCGGGGCTTCGGGATTCTCCAACCGCCAGTCAGCAGTTAGCGTGCCGGCGCATGCTGCTACCAAGACCGCCTGGCGGTGGTTCGTAAGTAGATTTCGGGCACGGCTGAGATTTTCTCCAACGATCTTGCGGCTTTCCTCCATGGCAGACAGTCGCTGCACTATCCGGCGCTGCTCCGGAAGGGTGGGCAGTGCCACTTCGAACTGCGCTATGGATTTCCAGGACGTCCGCGGAAGCTCCATGCCAGCAGACGAGTGGTGCGCAAACTCAACGAAGGCATTCGAGTTCATGATCCGAGCTAGATACTCGACCGTCAGGTCAGGCGTATCTTGGAACACAAGGATGTCAGTTGAGGCAATCCCGTCGAAGTCCGGGAGCGCTACTTTGTTCAGATAGGGCCGGAGCTTGCCATAGAGCAAGTCACCAGCCCTAAACTTAACCTTCTCGCTCCTGACGTCCTTACCGCGACCGTGGCCTAAAATACGGCGACTGTGAGCCTCGATGTGTTCTAAGCCGATATAGGCCGCGTCTGGCATATCGGCTGGTGAGACCTTCTCTGAAACTGGCGCAGTAACGGATCCAAGCCGTCGCCAGCGCCAACCGTCTGGCAGGTCGGCGGGGTCCATCAAGCGTCTACCTCGTCTCCGACGAAGTGTCGCAGCTCTTCTATTTGGGCCACAGCCGCCTGCAATTCGGCCAGGGCGGCGCTCAAGAGCTCAGCCGGATCGCCCATCTCATCCGGATCGTCGAGCTCCTCGTCGCGCAGCCACTTGAAGCTGTCGATCTTGTAGTCGCGCTGCTTGACCTCATCCATACCAAACACTCGCCAGCGGCCGTCGATCGACGTGCTTTCGCTGCGAGGAGACACGCCATTGGGGTCCGTGCCGTAACAGGCCATGAATTCGTCAAAGAAGTCGTCCGTCAGCGGACGTGCAACCTTGGTGATCTTAGGGACATTCGCGCGGGCGTCATACAGCCAAACCTTGGTCGTTGGCCGGCCTTTAGTGAAGAAAATTACGTTGGTGTTTGTCCCCTCCGTGTAGGGGGTGAAAGTGCCCCTCGGACACCTCAGAATGGTGTGGACGTCGGCGTCCTTCATCAGAATCTCAAAGACCTCACCTGCCTTATCTGCGAAGAGAACGTTGTCCGGCACAACAACGGCCGCACGTCCGCCCGTCTTTAGGATCGTCAGGACGTGCTGCAGGAAATTAAGCTGCTTGTTAGCCGTCTCGATGGTGAAGTCTTCGCGTTGCGGTACCTGGCTCGCGCCTCGGTTACCGAAAGGCGGGTTGGTAAGGACCACGTCGAAGCGCTCGTTGCCAGGCATCTCATAGATGGAGTCACCAAGTTCAATATGTGGTTCAACCTGATGCAGGTAGAGGTTCATCAGCGCCAGGCGGCGTGGTCGTGCCACCAACTCCTGACCGTGATACGTCGCCGTCTTGACGCGGCGGGCGGTCTCACGATCCAGCGCGCCACCGGTCTGATCCTTCAGCCATTCGTAGGCAGCAACGAGGAAGCCACCAGTGCCACAAGCGGGGTCAGTGATTGAGAATGAACGACTGGCTCGGGGATCGGGCTGAATCAGGCTGACCATGGCACGGATAAGGGGGCGCGGCGTGAAATACTGACCGGCACCCTTTTTGCCTTCGGCAGCTGACTTCTCCAGCAGCCCCTCGAAGGCGGCTGCCTTAACGTCCACGCCAAGACTGGTCCACTCGGTCTCATCTATGGCTTTGACGAGACGCGCGAGCGTGGCCGGATTGGCTAGCCGATTTTGCGCGCCACCGAAGATGTCACCCAGCATGCCGGACTGTTTGCCAAGGGTGGTGAGGACTTTGGTGTAATGCTCGGTAAGGGTGGTACCCGACTGCTTACGCAGATGAGGCCAGTCGCAGGGGACCTGCGCCCGCTCACCGCTCTCCTCCGCGTACGCCGGCAGGGTAATGCCCTGTTCATTAGCCATCTTGAGAAAAAGCAGGTAGGTCAGTTGCTCGATGTAGTCACCGTAGTCCACGCCATCATGGCGCAGCGTCGAGGCATAGCCCCATAGTTTTCCAACAACATCGGTCATGCGACTGCAAGCTCCTCGTTTAGTTGTGCCAGCCACTCGTCCAGCTGACGGTTGAAGGCGCTGTTAGCTCGGCCCCAACCGCCAGGGGCGGAGAGGATTGGGATGAGGTTGAAGTCTTCACGATCGATCGACAGGTTTTCCACGAGATGCCGCTGGATCAGGGCGAGCCATTCCTGCTGCTCATCGGTCAAACTGCGGCCGGCTGTCACTTTGGCGATGGCAGCCTTGACGCGTTCCTCGGCCGTGAGTAGCGGCGCTGTCTCGGTAACGGCGTGCTTCACCATAGAGATGATGTCGACCAGCGACTTACTGTACTTGGCGCGGTGGGCCCGCTCCAAGTTCACCTCGGTAAAGTGCTCCGGCGCCCGGCTGAGCGCTTGACGCAGTTCATTCAGTGCCGCCGGGTTCCAGCCCTTGGGCCGCTGTAAAAGCACGCTGAGGGCGTCGATTGCACCCGCCTCTGCTCGCACAAAGTCAGCGAAAGCCGTTAGGTAGTCTTCGGGCTTGTACTCCTGGCCCCTTGCGCCGCGGATCATCCACTGGGAACTGACCTCATCGATTGCTGTAGTGGCGACGACAAAACTGCGGCTGCCGCGCGGATAGTTCTCTAGCAGCTGCAAGAAAGCCGGGTCGCGGAGCACCCGCATCGTGCTACTGAAGGCGTTTCGCAGAAGGGCTGGCAGCTGGCTTGACCAGTCACCGATATCGCCATCCGGTATGAACGCTGCGAAGGCGTCATAGGCCTCACCGCTCATCCGTTTTGCGACGCGCTGAAGCCTCTTGACCAGGCGTCGGACGTTGTGGTCACGGTCTTTGTTCTGCCAGATCTCCTCAATGATCTGTGCCGTTGTCTTGTTGTCACTTTCGACTGGCTCGGCGGTGATCCCGGTGGTGTTCTTGAAGTAGGCCAGCAGGCTACCGTCGAAGCAGTCGAACACCACGAAGCGGTCCTTGTCCGGCGCCTTGTCGCCGCCTAGGCGCGTTCCGCGGCCCAGCATCTGTTCGAAGAGTATGCGCGACTTGACGGGACGGAGGAAGACGAGGAACTCCAAATCAGGGATGTCGACGCCAGTCGTAAGTAGGTCGACAGTGACAGCAATACCCGGCTTGGGACGGTTACGGAATTCGCGGATTCGCTGCAATGGTCGATCGACCCGACCCGTTATCTTGGAAGCAAAATCATCGCCGCGACCGAAAATGTCACGTGCCATCTCTACCAGCTGGTCGGCGTGGGAGAAGTGCGGCAAGTCGTTGGCGGCAAAGATAAGCGTCTTAGGGAAGCGCCCGTTCTCGGTCTCGAAATCGTCGGTGTAGCTCTTCAGCTCTTCAAGGATCTTGCGGTTGGAGTCCGGTGCCGTGACCTTGCGCTCGATTTCGCTGGCATCGAAGGCTCGTTCGTCTTCAAGCAGATCGAGCCTCACGTCGCCAGTCTCCGGATCCACCTCGTCGATCTGATCTCCCTCCCGCAGGAAGACGCCGTTCATGCGGACGTCCGACTTGACCTTGACGACGTCATAGTCCACCAGGTACCCCTCGCGCACCGCCCGCTCATACTCGTAGCGGTAAATCGTTCGTTCAAAGTAGGCGGCAGTGTGGGCCGCCGGCGTGGCCGTCAAGCCGATCTTGATGGCATCGAAGTGGTCGAGGGTGTCACGCCAGACGGCTCGTTCTCGACCCGAATATCCGCGGTGACATTCATCGGCGATAATCAGATCGAAGGCATGGATGGGTATGTCTAGCTGCTCAACGTCGGCATCCACCTCGTCGTCGTCCATTCGCAACGCCGCTGCTCCGAACAGGTTCATCGACATGCGCTGGATGGTGGCTACGTAGACGAAAGCATCGCCCAACTTTGGCGCAGTTAGCAGCGACGCTGGCATAACAGTGGCGTCGAACTTGTCCTCCTCCCCAAAGTCACCGGCCTTGAAGGCCTGCGAGTAAACGGGGTAGATCTTGTCGAACTTGAGGCCCGGCTCAGCTTCGAATGAGGCAAAAGCTCTCACGGTTTGGGCGGCGAGGGCCCGGCGGTCGGCCAAGAACAGCACCCTGCGAGCCACGCCCGACTTCATCAGCCGGTAGATTTGGTTGACGCTCATGAGGGTCTTGCCTGTACCGGTGGCCATGGTGACGAGCATCTTGCGCTTACCGTCCACCAGTGCCCGCTCAATCGCTTGGTTAGCCTCGACCTGGTAAGGGCGAATACCCTGCTTGAATGGAATGCCACTGAGACTAGCCAGCTCAGCAGTGGAGTCCCGGGCGAGCATCTCGCTGAGAGCAGACGGTGTATGGAAGCCGGCGACCTGGCGGGACCGGCTCTGTTCTCTACGTACGTCGTGAAAGTGGATCTGCTCGCCATTCGTCGAGTACAGGAATGGAACGCCGAACTCACCGCGGATTAGCTTTGGCGCGGGGATGCCTCGCGAATAGCGCTCAGCTTGCGTGAGGACACCTTGCGGCCCGACTGTGGTCTTCTTGGCTTCGACGACGCCCCGTATTACCTGCTCGTCGCAGAGGACATAGTCAGCGGGCCCGGCTGCTGTCGGCCACTCCTCAACTGCGGTCGGCTGACCCGGCACGGTGTTATTCACGGCTCCCCTGGACGCGACCGTCCACCCCGCGTTTTTCAGACGGGGGTCGATCCGCGTCTTTCGGGTCTCTTCTTCGCTTGGCATATTTCCTCTAGCTGTATAAGTCTTTCCTAAGCGGTATCTGTACTGTCGCTGAGCATAGTCGAGACATGCAATTTGGAGCTTTGATATAGCGCTCATTGACGCGATTCCGTCGCCAGCCAATCAGACGAAGAATTCCTGCGGAACTCCCATCTTCTCTACAGTCTGAATGGTGCTATCGGAAAGAATTTGGATAGAACGCCCTGGCGCCAGGACGGGAATCCTTCGAGGAGGGTCCAGTGCCTGCCGGCCGCTCTCTTGTCATCCATCCCTGCTCGACTCGATCTCGAGTGAGACCTAACTATTTGTCATGAATCCGAATGGCCTGTTGGTCTTCTGGGATTCCGCGTTCGGGTCGGCGGAGCAAAAGCGGATGTTCAGCTATCCTTGAGCCGCCTGCCGCCGGGAAGATTTTCACCCCAGGACGGGTACATCTCTCCATTATTGTGTTCGGCTTCGCGACGGGCTGTCTCCGTTTCGATGGCTTTCGCAACGAAGTGGCTCCAAGTGTTATCCCCTTCGGCATAGCTCGTCGCCCGGTAGGCGGCCCGCGCCCGGTTCCGCAGCGCGGCGGGGATACTCACCGTCATATTCGCTGTTTCGGTTTCTTTGGGCGCTGCCTTCTTTGGCGTCTCCGGCCGGTGTCCGGGGAGCATCCGTGCCAGGGGCGCCTCGACGGCCGGCGCTGCGGTGCGTCGCGGGGGCAATCCGAGTGCGGGTCGGCTGGGTGTCGGTTCGGCGCTCACGCGTTGACCTCCTGGGATTCTGCGACGGCGATGCGGCGGGTAACTTCCATGGCGACCGCGTGGAGGTCCTCCGCCACGCTGGAGGCCGACTTTGGCCCGGCATTGCCGGCCTTCGCTTCACCGCGCAGGACCTCCCACCATTTCGGTCCCTTGCTGAGCTCCCGCTCGAGCTCGTGGGCCAGCAATCCACGCTCACGGCATGCCTGGGCCGTGGCCTCCGCGTGGCGGATGCTCATCGGGAACAGCACTTCGTCTGTGCCGAAATCGGCGGTGAGGTGGTCGCGGGTGACCTTGTGTACCTGCTTGGAATTCGTACCAGTACCGACGAGGACGACGCCCAGCAGGTCCAGCGAGGGATTCAGGCCGACGACGCTGTCCATGCGTGCCGCGACGGCGGCGACGCCCTTGCGGCTGGACATGTCTGTCTTCAGCGGTACCAGTGCGTAGCGGGCGGCAGCTACCGCGGCAGCCTGCAGGGGCTCATTTCCGGGCGGGCAATCCAGCAGGACCAGATCGTACTCCCCCGCGACGCTGGCAAGCAGTTTGGCCAGAGCCAGCTGCGCAGCGTCACGGTCCTTCTGGGCTTTGGCTCCAAGGAATGCCGCGGCATCGTCGAGATGGGGGCCGCCGGCAATGACATCCAAGTTGAGCCGTACGCCGGTCAGCAGGTCAGGTTCTCCCCCGAAACACAACGAAGCCGCCAGACTTCTGCCGCCGTCACCCTGGTCGGCGTAGCCGAGGTCCTCGGCCAAGTTTCCTTGAGGGTCCAGATCCACGAGGAGTACACGCGATCCGCCCTCGGCGAGGAGTCCACCTACGTTGGCCACCAGGCTGGTCTTGAAGACCCCGCCTTTGCCGTTGATTACCGCGATAACGCGGCTTAGGGCACCGCGGTCCAGATCGTGTTTCATCAAATCCCCTTCCAAAGTGAACCAAGCGTAACCAGCAAAACAGGCTTTACTTGTGAAGCTGGTTTCCGTGTCTTCACTTTTTTCACTTGTGAAACCAGTGAAGCAAGTACATACCTTTTGACTTTGTTTGCTTCTTTCTCTTTTTTCACTTGTGAAACCAGTGAAGCACGTGCATATGTGTTGACATGTCCGGCGTCTGCCCGCGCCGGAGCGTTATGCCACCCTCCACAGCGTCCCGATCAAGTCCAGCTCGCTTTCAGAGGGCGGGATCCAGTAAAGGTTCGATTCAGGATCTTCCACTTCGTGTTCTCCAAGGTCAGGTACTAGATTCCTGTCCAGCCAGGCGTGCCACGCTGCGCGCTGCATGCGATGGCGTCGAATCTGGGCTGCTGCGTCGTCAAGGGCCCCGAGTCGGCGGGCGAGCGCTGTCAGGCTGGTCCCGGCGGTAATGGTCCACTGACCGTGCCGGCGTTGGATCATGGTGTAGGTGCTCATGGCGCCCAGCGCCATTTCGACAGCTGTACGGCTGAGTCCTGTGGACCGGACGATTGCCGCTGTGGTGGGGGAGAAGCGTCCGCGTTCGATGGATTCGTAGACGAGGGCAGCGACGTCGCCCAGGGCACGGAATACAGGGCGGATGCCATGGATTTTTCCGCGACGCCAGGAGAGTTCCCGGGCAAGTTGTTCAAAGTGCTGGGGGAGTTGGATCAGGTAGGTGTCGGCGTTGCGGCCGCGGGCGTCAGCAATTTTGGTCAGGATGCCATCTGAGGCTTGCTGGAGCACCGGGAGGAGTCTGGAGATAGTGCCATGGTGTTTGCCCAGTGCAGTCGCGAAGGTACGGCACCCGACATCCAGCAAATCGGTCTCCATGGTCCGCATGTAACCGAGTACGGCCCGGAGCAACAGGCGCAGACTCAGGCCCTCGCGTCCGCGTTCCTTCAGTCTGTGGTCCAGCACCGCATAAAGGACATTTTCAAGATCGTTCACGAGCTGGTGCACAGCAGCTTTACTGCTGGTTCTACTGGCCCCCCCTGTGGGTTCTGGGGGGCTTGTGTCGTTAATACGGGTAGTCCTTATGCCTGCGACCTGGGTTCCCCGTTTTTGGATCCAGCGGCAGGCCTCGGCCCACTCTGTATCGATGAGGCGTTTCTGCCGGTCAGTGGTGGTGTAAAGGGCTGCGAGGCCGGGGAACTGGCCGCCAAGCTCGAGGCGAACCTGTTCCAGAGTCCAGCCACAGGCGGCGAAGTGGTTCAGGACCGCCATGCGGGCCTCTGACGGGCTGGCGTACTTGGCTGTGTCGTACAGCCCTGTACGGGCCAGCACACGCAAGGGGGACTGGCTCCCGGTGAAGGGAACGGGGCGAATACCGTGTGCCGTCGCGGCGGCCGTCATTTTGGCGGTGCGGTCTTTCAATTCGCGGACGCGCCTGATCTCCGGCGCCATGGCCAGCCGGAGAGAGGTGACAGCGCTGGCGGGATTACGGCGGCGCAGGATGTCATAGGCAGCGGCCAGGGGAGTGGTCAGGATCTGGTGGCCACCGGATTTATGCACGGAACCAGGAACCCGGATACAGCCGTCAGTGACGTTCTGGTGCGGACTGGGATCGAGACTCGGAGCCAGGAGGGTCATGGCTTCGACGAGCTCCCGGGCTTCAGGGCCGCTCATACGTTCCGCGAGCGGGATATAGAGGTGGCGTCCGCCACTGGGGGAGTGGTCCGCGACGTAGCGGATACCACAGCTCTCCAAGAGGGTCCCGAGGCGTTGCGCATCGTCATCGACGACGCCCTTCAGCGCTTTGGAGGTGTCCAGGTCAAGGCAGAGCGTAGCCACAGAACCGTCTGCACCGTGGATGACGACAGCCGCCGGCCGTGTCGGCAACGTCGCAGTGATCCGGGGCGGGTTCAGCGGCCGCGGGTACTGGAAGCGACCGCCGATCCAGCGTCCCAAGCGGTAAGTAGGCGCGCCGGCGACTAATGGGGCAAGAGCCCATGTCATTTCGGGCGTGACTTGACGCGCCGACTGTAGTGCGTCGGATGTTGACGACACGGCCGCTACAGGTACCATAGACAACAGCTAGTCCCTTCGGGGTATAGCAAATGGAGCGCCCCTCACGGGGAGCTTGATAAGTTCAGATCGCTGATCCGCCAAGATGTGGATCTGAACGTCATACTTTTTGAAGGCCCGCGAAAGCGGGCCTTCAGTTTTTAACTGGCCTTAGCGATAGGCAGGGCCTCCTGGCCAGAGATGCTGTCGAAGTCGATGGTCTTTAGGAAATCGATCACCAGGCGAGCCACAACATCGCTCTTGGAATCGCCCGTAATGTCTGAGAAGGCTTGCAGCTTCTGGGCATCAGCAGCCTGCATCCGCACGGTGATGTTCCGGCGGTCTCCCTTGAAGGGCTGTGGCATGGTGTCCTCATTCCTTGGTTTTCCATGGACATTCTCCATGGAACCGGAATCAGGTTCCCTTAAGTGGGATGTCGCTGCCGTGTCGCAGCAATCTCCACGAGGTCGTTCCCGCAGGTCGACCCCGCTATTCCCGTGCAGCCCCGGGTTCGCGGCTGGGCCGCAAGACGTTGATAGTGCCATGGTTCCAATATGTCACAAAATCAATAAATTTTAGTTATGGACCATTTCGCCGTCTCGAGATTATCCTGACCATGCCCGTCGAACGATGGATTCGACCTCGGCGGCATCGGCCGATGAGCCAGCGCTGGCGCTCAAGGTGCCACGGTACAAGTTCCTGGTTGCCAGTAGTGATCGGAAGTACTGTCCGCGGCGATCGATTCGTCGAGCCTGCACGCCAAGGAATCTAGCTGTTTCCCGCCGATTCATCCCGGAGACGATGCAGATTTTCACTGCCTCGAAGATAACCCTGTAGGCGGCTTCGTTTTCCTTGTTGACCTTGGCCAAGACGCGTTTGACCGCTACTTGGGCTTCTTGCGGCGTGGGATTCATGAGGCAGCCTTTCTAGTCGATCAAGAGGGCCGAGCGAAGCTCGGTCTGCGCTGTGCGGTTCTTCCGGGCGTAGGCGAAGAGTGCCAGACCTATTACTACGAAGGCCGTGGAGATGTAGGAAACAATCATGAAGAGGTAGGTGACGTCGCCGGTCGCGCTCAACTCGACCGGATAGGTGAAGGCGCGCATCAGTGACAGCGCAAAGCCGGCCGCGATAAGCCCGGACGCGAGCCGGCCGACCCGGAGGGGATTCTTGCGCGAGTCCCTGTAGGCGGGCCTGATGAGGGGGGCGACGATGTAGGCGACGTAGGCCAGCACGAGCCATGTATTCAAGCGCACGCTCGGCTGCTCAGCGTAATCCAGCAGCTGCGGGGACGGGATCGGGGCGTCGGTCGCCAGAAGGGTCCCAAGCAGGCCCGTGGCGACGATTCCCAGCACGGTCGCCCCTGGCAACCCGACAGTCCACCGGCGAGCGAACGGTGAGCCGTAGGCAATGCTGAGGTGACCGCCCAGGAACGCGACGGCGACGAGGGCAAAGTATTTGGATATCAGGTCCGTGCCATTGGTCAGCGGCATGAGCGACTCCATACCCATGTAGACCGGGGGCAGGAGCAGCAGATAGGCGAGGGTCAGGAAAATACCCGAAAGAGCGATGCTGCTGGCTTTTCCCTGCAGTGCGTGCTGGTGTCCGAGCACAGGGGTATTGATGCGTTTGAACGTCAGGCTGCCCAGGAGAATGAGCATCAGGCTTACCGGGACGACGGTGAGCGGGTTCATCCCAGGAGTTCCGTCATTTTCTCCGCGTATTCGCGGGCTTCCTTCCGCTGCTTCACACGCCTTTGCAGGAGATGAATGCGGGCAGAAATCGCCTCGACCAAAACATCGTCAGAAACTTCAAGCAGCTCATCCTCGCGTGCCCTGACCTGCCACCCTCCCTCGGGCGGCGTGATCAACTCAGTCACCACAAGGCCGGTCGCGTACGAGCCTCCACCAGCCCGAGACGCAGCAATCGCCAAATGAGGATTCAACTTATTTTCAGTGAGCTGTGTGGCGATATAGGTGAGCGCCATACCCGTTTCCTCGGACATCCTCTGACGGATATCCCCCGGGTCAATGGCATCGATCCAGGCTCGAACAGAGCCGCCATGAGGAAAGGCAATGAGGTCGATTCCCTTGCGCATCTCACGGGGATAGTGCT
Source organism: Arthrobacter sp. 05L421 (assembly GCF_056397785.1). Taxonomy (NCBI): domain Bacteria; kingdom Bacillati; phylum Actinomycetota; class Actinomycetes; order Micrococcales; family Micrococcaceae; genus Arthrobacter; species Arthrobacter sp. 05L421. The sequence continues at coordinate 20,602 of NZ_JBFTOC010000026.1, read as the reverse complement.
TTCGAGAGGTACGAAACTGCAGCTCAGCCATGAGATCGGCGTGATGGATTTGGCTCAAAACCTCTGCCGAAGAGGGCTCGATGGGCCGGGACTTAATGATCCGGTACGGACTGAAAACGCTGAGCGTGTCGATGACGTTCATGCCGATAGCCCGCGCAACGGCAATCACCGTGGACTCGGCAACATTTCCCCGCCTGAGCTGATTGTTCAGGGTGCCCCGATTAATACCGGTCAGCGTGCTCAACGCGGTAGGTGACGGGCTGACGGCGCTCCCCTCTAACCACTCCCTAAATTCGGCGGCTGAGACAGGCACGGACACTCCTTAGACAGAGGGCATAGACAAGCACGGACGATCAATACCTGCTAGGGTTGGACCAATAATTAAACTTTCTTGGATAGATCAAATCTTGGTTTAATCCATCGTATCTTCTGCACCGAGTTTAGCCGGGGCCCAGCTACGAGACATGACCGCTAGGCAACACAGCACTGAAGCACAGGGGGAAGCCGTGAAGCCGTCCAAGATGCTCAGCACCGGAGCCCTCGTCGTGACACCCGTGATGCTGCTCGGTCTGGTCTGCTCCATGGTGCTGTTGCTGGCCCCCGCAAAGCCTGCTGCGGCTGATTGCGGCCCTCCCGTTTCCGTTGTCATCGACGGCAGCACCAAGGTCGAGGGCTACACCCAGGAACAGCTTGAGAATGCCGCCGCCATCATGGGCGCCGGCAAGGCGCTGAACCTGTCCGCAAAAGGTCAGATGATCAGCGTAATGGTGGCCCTGGGGGAGTCAGGCCTGCGGGTGCTGGACACCGGCGACGGTGCCGGGCCGGATTCACGGGGGTTGTTCCAGCAGCGCGACAACGGCGCGTGGGGCTCCTACGCGGACCGCATGGACCCCGCCACGAGCGCGACCAACTTCATCAAGGCCCTGCAGGGCGTGCCCGGCTGGGAGCTATTGGAACCGACACTCGCCGGTAACAAGGTTCAGCGCAACGCCGACCCGTACCACTACCAGAAGTACTGGCCCGAAGCCGTCAAAATCGTCCAGGCACTCTCAAGCTCGAAGTTCTCCCTACAAGGCAGCGACTGCTCCGTCCCCGGAGAGTCCGGCGCAGGGGATGACTACCCGTGGAAGAACTCCCCGACCTGGTTGCAGGCCGGAGCGAACGCAGCCAGCACCTCACCGCTGGGCATGTACTACCGCGAGTGTGTCGACTTCGCCCTGTGGCGGGTGAACCAGCAGATGGGTTCCACCAGCGCACCGTTCAAGTTCGTCAACGGCACCTTCCGCCCGGACGGGCAGCAGCTGGGTTCCGCGGTGACGTGGAAGGCCGGCTGGGATGCCAAGGGCTGGCCCACCGGCAGCACCCCCAGGGTCGGGGCGGTTGTCTGGTACGCCCCGGGGGCCGGGGGAGCGGACCCGAACTTCGGCCACGTCGCGGTGGTCAAGAACGTCAGAGCCAACGGCACCTACGTAGAAGAGGGCTACAACGGCAACCCGGCCCCGGCGGACCACAGCTACTACACCCGGACAGTGGCCAACACCGTCCCCTCCGCTTTCCTGTACCTGCCCACTCAAGAGGAGAAGAAGTGAAGAAGCCCTTGACCCTGCTCGCCGTGGCGCTGCTCTGCGTGTCCTGCGCACCGGCGGCGAACACGACACCGGCGCCGGCGGCATCAACCAGCAAGCCAACGGCCTCCGCGCCGGTCTCACTGAGCGCCGACAGCGAACCCCAGGCACCGGGCGGCACTATCCCCGCCACGATCGGCATCACCTGGGATCAGGCCAGCAAGGACGAGGCCACGGACGTCGCCGGGAACGCCATGACGGACTTCGCCCGCCCCACGGTGGAGGACAAGCAGTGGGCCAATGACCTGGCCCGCTGGCTGACCCCGCAGGCGACCGCCGACTACTCGGCAGTGGACCCGGCGAACATCCCGGTCAGCCGCGTCACCGGCCCCGCCACCCTGAGCGTCGATGAAGCCAACGGCTTCGGCGTCATGGCAGCGGTTCCCACCAACGCCGGGACCTACACGGTGCAGTTGCTCCGCACCGGCAAGGACGCCCCGTGGAAGGTTAACCGCCTGACCCCGCCCTCGTCCTAAACGCCGCACCTCTGAATCTCACACACGTAAGGAAGAAGCTCATGGGCACCACCCCAACCGAAGTCATGGCCTTTCCCAACATCCGGGCCACCGTCCGCGACAACGGCACCGCCGAGGTCGTCGTCGCGGGCAACTCCCGCGTCGTCCCTGCCGGAGACTCCGTGCAGGAACTCCGCAGCAATGCCCTGGCCCTCGTCGTGGTTGAAGCGCAGACCCTGCAGCGCCCCGTCCGGGTCCGCATCGAAGACCCTGAGGGCCACGGTGAACTCATCGTCCACCCGGACAACAGGATCGAATCCGTCTCCTACGAGCCCGCTCCGGCCCGCCGCCAGGCAGAAGCCCCCGAAACCACATCCAAGACGGCCGCCCCGGCCGTTCCGGCGCCGGTCAACCGGGAACCGCAGACAGCAGCCGCCGTTACTGCGGAACCAGCGCCGACGCGGCGCAGTTTGAAGGAAACCTCGTTCCTGGTCAGCGCCCCGGTGCTGGAACCTGCCACCCAGGGCTGGCGGGGCACGCTCACGCGTCTGGGACTCCGCATGGATCCGTCGGCGGAGGAGATGGCCGAGCGCGACGATGTCCGCACGGTCAGCCAGCACTGGCCCGGTCCCCGGACCATTGCCGTGGTCAACCGCAAGGGCGGGGCGAACAAGACCCCCACGGTGGTCATGCTCTCAGCCATCCTTGCCCGCTACAGCGGCGCCGCCACGGTCGCATGGGACAACAACGAATCCCAGGGCACCCTCGGCTGGCGGACAGAAAAGGGCTCCCACGACCGCAGCGTCCTGGACCTGATCGACGCATCCACCGAACTGCTCTCCCCGGCAACGAATGCCGCCGAAATCGCCAAGTTCGTCCACCACCAGACCGCCGACAAGTTCGACGTCCTCCGCTCGGATGAAAACGAAGAAGGCGACCACGAAGTCACTGCCGAGGAAGTCGACATCGCCCACCAGGTCCTCACCCGCTACTACCGCCTCGTGGTCATGGACTCCGGCAACACCGCCCGGGCAGCGAACTGGCGCCGGATGATCGACCACACCAACCAGCTCGTCGTCCCCGTCACCGCCATCGAAGACCGCGCCGAAGCCGCCCGGCTGACCCTGCAGACCCTGGAATCCCGCGGCGGGCACGACGCGGAGCTGGCACGGGGCGCCGTCGTCATCGTCTCCGAATCCACCGACGCCAAACGCAGCATGAGCGGGGAAGCGCTGAAGCGGGCCAAGGACGAGGCGCAGCGGATCGCTGACGGCTTCGCCCCGTTCGTCCGCGCCGTCGTCCGGATCCCCTACGATCCGGCCCTGGTCAACGGACTCATCCGCTACGAGGCCCTGCAGCCTGCCACCCAGCGGGCATGGCTCGCGGCCGCGGCCGCGGTAGCCGCCGGCTTCTAAACCACCCACCACCGGACTTTGGAAGGAGGCAACCATGCAACAGACCTTGAACCCCTGGATCACCCACCCGGTCCCCGCCGAGGGCGCGGACACCGCAGCCCCGGAAGCGCACGTGCCGCCGGAGGCTGTGATCAGTGCGCCGCTGAGGGGAGTGGTTGAACCGGACGCCGCAGACCGTCTGGGCCACCGCACCGTCGCAGGTTCTGCAGCGCTGTGGGTCACCGGCGCCCATGGAGGATCCGGTGAAAGCCGCCTCGCTGACCTTCTCGATGGCGCGCGCGTCACCGGTCACTGCTGGCCTGTTCTCCACGAAGGCAGCAAGCCTCGGGTGCTGCTGGTCTGCCGTGCAGACATGCGCGGGCTGACAGCTGCACAGAGCGCACTGACCCAGTGGGTATCAGGCGCGGCACCCGAGCTTGATCTGCTCGGACTCGCCGTCCTGGCGGACGCACCGGGGAAGACTCCCAAACCCCTGCGTGACTTCGCCGCCATCGTCGGCGGGGGAGCCCCCCGCTACTGGACCCTGCCCTGGGTAGAAGCCTGGCGGCACGGGCACGCCACAACGCCGCCGCCGGGCCGCGAATACCAACGCTTCATCACTGACTTAGCCGCCCTGGCTACCAACACCACACCCAGCACCACCCACTGAAAGGTCTCACCATGAACCCCTTCGCCGTACTTGACGGAAACGTTATCCCCAACCCCACCCCGGTCGTCCCGGAACAGGCCAAAGGCTTGCTGACCGTCCTGAACTGGGCCTCCGGCATTGGCCTGGTCCTCGGCGTCCTGGGCGTGATCATCGTCGGCATCGGCATGGTCATCCAGCTCCGCCGCGGCGAAGGCGGCGAGTCCATCGGCAAGCTCGGCTGGGTCCTGGCCGGCTGCATCATCATCACCGGCGCCTCCGGCATCGTCCGTGCCTTCGCCTAAACCCGCAACTACCGGAGAGGTTCATCATGAGCGAATCCACCCAAAGCAGTACCGAACGCAGCCCGTTCACCAAGCCCGGATTCATCATCTCGGCCGCCCTGGTCATCGCACTGATCGCAGCCGTCGTCGTGATCTTCCTCCTCCCCAAGGCAGACAGCACCGCCCAGGCCGCCCCGGCCTCATCGTCGGCGGCTGCCTCCTCGGCGCCAACAAAGTCAGCCGACGCGGCTGGGAAGAGTGTTTGCGGGCTGCCCTCAAGCACGGAGACGGCTCTGGGCGCAGCGCCGAAGTCCAAGTGGGAACTCGTCGGCAAAATGGCAGCCCCCACTGACCCCAAGACATTCGGGCCGGGGCTGACGGACGACAGCGGATTCAGGTCCTGCTTTGCCCACTCGCCAACCGGCGCCGTCTACTCTGCCGTCAACCTGGTGGCCCTTGGCTCGTCCAAGTCACAGCAAATGAATATCAAGCTGGCAGACAAGCTCATGACTCCCGGTGCTGGGCGTGACGCAGCCAAACAGCAAGCAACGACGTTGGATCCTTCCACCGGCTCTAGTGACACCGTTCAGGTACGAGGCTTCCTGATCAAGTCCTACACGCCCACCGAAGCCAACGTTGATCTGGCTTTTCAAACCTCCGGCGGAAAATTGTTTCACGCAGTTCTTCCGCTCCAGTGGCTAGATGGGGATTGGAAAGTCAAGGTTTCCGATGCCGGACAGCTCATAAACGACGTTGCCCCGCTCAGCGACATGAGCGGCTTTATCGCATGGGCCGGAGTCTGACATGGCTGAGTGCGTTCCCCTGGATGTCATCTGTCAGGGCGGCAATGCGGTTTCCGGGATGCTCGACGACGCCATTGGCAATTTGGCGAAGTCGATCATGGAGGGCATGAGCCAGATGGTGACAACGCTCTCCACTTTCTGGGTGTCCATGCCCACGGCCAACCTCGCGTCCCAGGACGGGCTCACCCCCAGTCCTGTGGTCGGTTTCGTCAACTCCGAACTGGGGTACTGGACGCTGGCACTGGCTGTTCTATCGGTCATCCTGGGGGGCACCCGGATGATCTGGGAGCAGCGCGGGGCGCCATTGAAAGACCTGCTCCGGTCCCTGCTGACCCTCACGCTGGTCTCAGGTCTTGGGCTGGCGGTGATCTCCATTCTGGTGATCGCCGCCGACGCCTTCTCGGCCTCGATCATCGACCGGGCAACCGACGGCAAGGGCTTCGCTCACGCGATGGCCATCCTAGTGATGACAAACCAGACCGGAGTCGGGGTCTTCATCCTGATCATCCTAGGCCTGGTGGGTTTGCTGGCCTCCCTCGTCCAGATCGTCCTCATGATCGTCCGCGGCGGCATGCTCGTAATCCTCGCTGGCATCCTCCCGACCACCGCTGCGTTCACCAACACCGAGATGGGACGGCAGTGGTTCCAGAAAGCCATCGGCTGGACCATCGCGTTCATTCTCTACAAGCCCGCCGCGGCCATCGTCTACGCCGTGGCCTTCAAGCTCATGGGATCCTCAGGCGGCGGCAACGTCCTGCTGGGATCCGTCACCGGATTCGCCCTCATGATTGTCGCGCTGCTGGCACTGCCGGCATTGATGCGCTTCGTCACCCCGATGGTCGGAGCTGTCGCCTCCGGTTCCGGCGGGGGAGCCGGGGCGGCGGTGGGGGCCCTGGCCACCGGCGCCGTCTCCATGGGTCGGTCCGGGAGTGGACGCGGCAACGCATCGCCCACACCGGGAAGCCAGGCCGGCCAGAGCGCCAGCGCACAGGGCAGCAAGGGCGCAGGCGGCAATAACGGCAGCAACGGCAAACCCACCCCTGGCTCAGCTGGCCCCGGAGGGGCGCCCGGCCACGGCACCGCCGGAAGCGCCGCTGCCGCCGGGGCAGGCAGCTCAGGCTCGGTTGCAGGAGCCGGCGCTGGCGCTGGCGCTGGCACCGCCGGTGCAGGGGCCGCGGCAGGAGCGGCGAAAGCCGCCGGGCCGGCCGGAATCGCCGTCGCCGCAGGGGCACAAACAGCATCCATGGCCTCTCAGGCCGCACAACAGACCGCGCAGGATTCAACCGGGGAGGGCCCCAGTGGCAGCAATTAGTACCGAATACAAGGAACCGTCCTACGGCAACTGGCGCGTTCCCCGCTCCGCAGGATTGGGAAGCCTGGGCGCGATCGGCACCGGCATCGTTATGGCCGGGTTGTTGGCCGGGATCATCGGCTTCGCGATTTGGGGCCTGTTGCCGGGCCTGAGTGTCCTCGCCGTCGCGGGCCTGCTCGTGCTGCTGCTGACGGTCAAGGACAAGCACGGACAGTCCATCGTGGATCGGCTCGCGACGCGGATGAACTTCCGTCTCGCCCGTTCCGGCGGGACCAACCTCTACCGTTCCGGCCCGCTCGGGGTCACCGGGTGGGGGATGTTCCAGCTCCCCGGTCTGGCCGCGAAGTCCCGGCTGTATGAGTTCAACGACTCCTACAACCGCCCGTTCGCCATGCTTCACGTCCCGACCACGAACCACTTCACCGTGGTTTTCTCCACCGAACCGGATGGTGCGTCCCTGGTGGATCCGGAACAGGTCGACGCGTGGGTTGCGAACTGGGGCGGCTGGATCGCCGGACTCGGGGATGAGGCCGGCTTGGAGGCCGCGGCTGTGACCGTGGAGACCGCACCGGATTCCGGCTACCGGCTGCGCAACGAAGTCGAAATGAACATCCACCCCGACGCCCCGGAGGCCGCCAAGGCGATCCTCCGCGAGGTCGTCCGCACCTACCCGGAAGGCTCGGCCACCGTCCGCGCTTGGGTGTCCCTGACCTTTACCGCCGCGTTGCGCTCCGGATCCCGGAAGCGCGAACCCGAAGACGTCGCCCGGGACCTGGCCTCCCGGGTCCCCGGGCTCGGTGCCCGGCTGCAGGCCACCGGCGCCGGCATCGCCCGGCCGATGTCCGCACAGGAACTCTGCGAGGTCGTCCGGATCGCCTACGACCCGCCCGCGGCATTGATCATTGATGAAGCCCACGCCGCCGGGTCCCCGGTCGCCCTCACCTGGGGCGAAGTCGGCCCCTCCGCGACGCAGGCGGGCTGGGATGACTACCGGCACGACGGCGCTTTCTCAGTGTCCTGGACCATGACCGGCGCCCCGCGTGGGTCGGTGAACTCCTCGGTCCTGTCCCGGCTGCTGGCCCCGCACGGGGACATCGACCGCAAGCGCGTTTCCCTGCTCTACCGTCCGATGGATTCGGCCCGGGCCGCCGCCGTGGTCGAACGGGACCAGAACAACGCCAACGTCCGCATCAGCTCAGGGAACCGGCCCTCCGCCCGCGCCTTGGTCGATGCCCGCTCCGCCGCCCAAACAGCTGCCGAGGAAGCCCAGGGCGCCGGGCTGGTGAACTTCGGCATGGTCGTTACCGCCACCGTCACCGACCCGGACCGGCTCGCCGATGCTGTCGCCGCCGTCGAACAGACCTCCGGTACCGCCCGGGTGCTGTTGCGCCGGGCCTACGGCTCCCAGGACACCGCCTTCGCCGCGTCCCTGCCGCTCGGACTCGTCCTGCCCAGGCACATCCTGCTGCCCACCGAGATCAGAGAGGCCCTGTAATGCAGAAGCTCTTTCGCCGGAAGAAGATGAAGAAGAATCCGCTCCTTGACGGAGTGGAATCCGAAGCCAGTAGCCGCCGTGCGGCCACTGGTCGCCCGGCCCGGTTGCATGTCCCCGGGTCCCGTGGCTGGGGCGGGCGCGGGGGAGGGGCTGCTGCCCTGGTCCCGGCGGTGCGTGAATACCGCGGGACCACGGTGCAGGTCTGCGGGCTGTGGCCGTTTTCCTCGGGTACGTCTTCGCCCATGGTCGGGGTCCCGTTGGGCCGGCACGAGGAAACCCAGGCCACGGTCTGCTGTGACCCGATCAGCTGGTTCCAGCGCGCCCACCTGATTTCCAACCCCTCCGCGTTCATCCTCGGCAAGCCCGGTCTGGGCAAGTCCACGCTCGTGCGCCGCATGATGCTGGGCCTCTCCGGCCAGGGTGTCCACCCGCTCGTGCTCGGGGACCTCAAGGGCGAACACGTGGACGCCATTAGCGCCATCGGCGGGCAGGTCATCGAACTCGGCCGGGGACGCGGCTACCTGAACATCCTCGACCCGGGCCAGGCCATCGAGGTCGCCCAGCTCCTCGAGGAACAGGGACAGCACGAGGCCGCCGTCCGGGTCCGCGCTGACGCGCACGGCCGTCGCCTGACAATGGTTGTCTCCCTGATCACGATCAGCCGGAACAACCCGCCCACCGATCAGGAACAGACGATCCTGGACCGGGCCTTGCGGGTCCTCGATGACCGGTTCGACGGTGTTCCTGTCCTCAAGGACCTCCTGGACGTGATCATCTCCGCCCCCGATGAGCTGCGGCAGGTCGCGCTGGACCGCGGCGATATGGCCGTCTACCTGCAGGAAACCCGTGCCTTGGAAGCAACCCTGCTGGGCCTGACCGGGGGCGGGAAGCTGGGCGAAATCTTTTCCCGGCACACCACCAACCCGATGCGGCGTGACCGGGCCGTGGTCTTCGATGTCTCCAGCATCGATGAGACAGAAACGGACCTGCAGGCCGCCGTGCTGCTGGCCTGCTGGTCCTACGGCTTCGGTACCGTCAACGTTGCCAACGCTCTCGCCGACGCCGGGCTGGAACCGCGGCGGAACTACTTCGTCGTCCTGGATGAGCTCTGGCGGGCACTGCGCGCCGGCAAGGGCATGGTGGACCGGGTGGATGCCCTGACCCGTCTCAACCGGTCCGTAGGTGTCGGGCAGGTCATGATTTCCCACACCATGTCGGACCTGCTGGCGCTCCCGGCAGAAGAGGACCGGATGAAGGCCCGCGGCTTCGTCGAACGCTCCGGCATGGTCATCTGCGGCGGGCTTCCCGCCTCCGAGATGCCGCTGCTGACCGCCGCGATCCCGCTCTCGCGGCAGGAACAGCAGAAGCTCATCTCCTGGCAGGACCCGCCCGCCTGGGACTCCCGCGGCGGCGACGTCGAACCTCCCGGACGCGGGAAATTCCTTATCAAGGTCGGCGGCCGCCCCGGCATCCCCGTCCAGATCGGCCTCACTTCCATCGAGGCCTCCCTGAACGACACCAACAAGCGCTGGCACGCCCCGGCAGAATCCCTGGCCGAAGCGGCCCCTCCGGTCCAGGAAGAGGGTGCGGCATGAGTGCTCCGAACCGTAAAGGCACAGGCCTCGGCGACGGACTGGGGATTTGGCTGGCCGTCGGCGCAGCTGTCGTCATTGGGGGCGGCAGCTGGGTCTCGGCCCACCTCGGATCCTGGATGGCCGGCCTCGCCTCGCCCCCGGCCCACCCGATTGATCTGGTAGCCGGACTGGCCAAGGGCCGGGTGCCTTGGCCCGTCCAGTCCACCATCGTCGCCTGCGCGCTCCTCGGAATAATGATTTCCCTGACGGTGACGGTCGTGGTGGTCCGCTCGCGAACAGCGCACAAGCGCACCCGGGTGGATAAGGCCGCCGTCCACATGGGCCGCGGCAAAGACCTCGATCACCTGGGCACCAAAGGGGCCACGGCCACGGCCGTGCGTCTCGGCGTGGAGAACTCCACAGGGGTGCGCCTTGGCCGCAGCGTCGCCGGGAAGCGCCCGCTGTGGGCCTCCTGGGAGGACATGCTGATCCTCATCGCCGGTCCCCGCACGATGAAGACGACCTCCTACGCTGTCCCGGCGATCCTGGACGCACCCGGCGCGGTGATCGCGACATCGAACAAGCGCGACATCGTGGACGTGACCCGTCCGATCCGGGCAGCGGCCGGCGCCGTCTGGGTTTTTGACCCGCAGGCCGTTGCCGAAGAAGAGTCCACCTGGTGGTGGAACCCGCTGTCCTACGTGAAGAACGAAGCGACGGCCGGGAACCTGGCGCAGCATTTCGCCAACGGCTCCCGGGAACCCGGGACCAAGCCTGATGCCTACTTCGACCCGGCAGGGCAGAACCTGCTCAAAGCTTTCCTGCTCGCCGCCTCGCTCGACTCGGCCCCGGTCACGCAGGTCTACACCTGGTTGACGCGCCCGCACGATGAGGCCCCCGCAGGGCTGCTGAGAACCGCCGGCTTTGACCTGCTTTCTGACATGGTGATGGGCCACATCCGGGAACCGGAGAAGCAGCGGGCCGGTGTCTACGGCACCGCCCGGCAAATGGTTTCCTGCCTGACCGACCGCGAGGTCAGCCGTTGGGTCACCCCGGCCCGGGGCACGACGGTGGACACCGACCCGCGGCCGCAGTTCGTGCCCGAGGACTTCGTGCGCGGCAAAGGCACGCTCTACAGCCTGTCCCGTGAAGGTGTCGGCACCGCCGGGCCCCTCGTCACCGCCCTGACCGTCGCCGTGGTGGAAGCGGCCGAAAAGTACGCCACGTCCCAGCCCGGCGGCCGGCTCTCGACCCCCTTGCTGGGGATTCTGGATGAGGCTGCGAATGTCTGCCGGTGGAAGGCCCTGCCGGACCAGTACAGCCATTACGGCTCCCGCGGGATCATTCTCATGACCATCCTGCAGTCCTGGTCCCAGGGCGTGGAGGTCTGGTCCCTGGAAGGCATGCGGAAGCTCTGGTCCGCGTCGAACGTGAAAATCTATGGCGGCGGCGTTTCCGAAGTCGGATACCTCGACGAGCTCTCCCGCCTGATCGGCCAATACAGCTACATCAACGTCTCCCGCAGCCACAGCAAACACGGGTCCTCCTCCTCGCGGCAGGAGAACAAGGACGAGATCCTGTCCGTTGCCGACCTGACCGCTCTGCCCCGGTTCCGGGCCATCCTGCTCGCCTCCGGCGCCCCGGCCACCATGATCGAAACCATCCCCTGGATGAACGGCCCCCACGCTCAAAAAGTCAAAGACTCCCTCGCCACCACAGTGAACGTCGAACGTGAGCCGGTGGCCGTTCCGGCGCATAACCCCTGGACAGACGGGGACATCGCGTGAGTGCAGAGTTCGGAGACGCGTTCGGCGACGAAGAGGCCCAGCCCACAACAAGTGGCCACCGCCATGACGAGCCTCAACCGGAGCTGGTCTACTCCAGTGCCGTCGAGTTCTTCGCCGAGCTCCTGGCCCAGTCCTACGTGCGGGAAGTCAACGAAGGCGCGGCCTCCGCCTGGTGCCCGGAATGGTACAAACACCCCGAAGCCCTGATCCGGATGGAAGCAATCTGGCGCGCCTGGGAACACCTCCGGCTGGAACCCGCCCTCGGCGTCAGCACCTGGTGGCTGAACCACGCAGACCCCCACATGCGCGCCCTCATGGACAAAGAAGGACCGTTCAAGAAGTGCGCATACGAGGGGCATAAGTCCCCCTCTGCGGAGAAGGCATCCCTGCCGCACGTCGTGCCAGAGGCGGGGATCTTCGACTGACTGACGGGGGCCGGTGGCCTGACGACGCGATAGGTGAGGCATGGACAGTTGTTCTCTGCGGGAAGGCCTTCTTAGGAAAATTGCGAAAGTCGAATTGATGGGCTACACTCGAATTTGAGAGTTGCAATCAGCAGCCTACAACGCAATCTAGGAGGATCTAATGACCGACATTAGGACTGAACCGCCCGCCGGGCCGGAGATTAAGAAGGAAGAGGACTTCGTTATCGTCCTCAACGGAGTGCAGCACGACTTGGAATCGGCGATCCTGCACTACGAGGAGCTGGTAGTGATCGCCTTCCCGGTACCACCCGCCCCCGACACCCGGTACACCGTTACGTACCGGAAGGCCAAGGATCCGAATCACGAGGGCAGCCTGGCTCCAGGACAGTGGGTAGAAGTCAAGAAGAAGGGAACGATTATCAATGTCAAGACAACTAATCGCTCGTAGCCCGGACCTGCAGCGGCTCCAGGACGAGGGTTATGACGTCGAGGTTCGTTCCAACCACCTGCTGGTCAAGGTTCCTTACGTAACTTCAAACCGTGTCGTTTCCCACGGATTCCTGGCATCAGAGCTGACGATGAGCGGGGACAGGACAGCGGCCCCCAGCACCCATGTTGTGTACTTCATCGGAGCGACAGTGGAGGAAACACCCTGCGACGACACGGGGAGACGCCTGGACGACTTGATTATCCAGTTCGGGCCCATATCCCTCGGGTCGGAACTAGTGGCAAGCGCGATGTTTTCCCACAAGCCGGACCCCACCTACGGTGACTACTACGAGAAGATGTCAACATACGCCGACATGCTGTGGGCCTACGCTCAAGCCGTTAGTCCAGAAGTCAGGGTCAGAACGTTCCCGCCGATCCTGGCAGACGAACACGAGTCGGTCTTTAGGTATTTTGATTCGGCCACAAGCCGCGCCCGCATCGGCGCGGTGACCGACAAGGTGCGTCTCCGGAAAGTGGTGATAGTCGGAGTGGGAGGCACAGGTTCGTACATCCTGGACTGTGTGGCCAAGACACCCGTGGAGGAGATCCATCTATATGACGGCGACAGAATGCTCACACACAACGCGTTTCGCTCGCCAGGGGCTGCTTCGGTCGAAGAGCTGAGAGCTGCGCCCTTCAAAACCGAATTCCTACAGACCAAATACGAGGCCATGCGCCGAAACATAGTAGGACATCCTGCTTATGTGGATGCGTCGAACATCAGCGAGCTCCAGGACGCCGACTTTGTTTTTCTGTCAATGGACGCCGGTCCCGCCAAGAAGCTGATCGTTCAAAGCCTTCAGCAGTTTGGAGTCCCCTTTGTGGACACTGGTATGGGCGTCTACCAAGTCGGAGAATCAATCGGCGGCCTCATTCGGACAACGGCTAGCGCATCCGGGAACACACAACACCTCTGGGACAACGACCGCGTCTCGTTCGATGACGAGGATGATGACGAGTACGGCCAGAATATTCAGATCGTGGAGCTGAACATGCTGAACGCCGCCTTCGCCGTGATCAAGTGGAAGAAGCTCTTCGGTTTCTACACTGACTTCGAAGATGAGTTTTCAAGCGTTTACACGACCGACGGTAACCACTTGCTGAACCTGGACCAGGCGTCATGAGGCTTCAATCGCTAGATCCCGAATTCGTCGAGTTCATTCCTTCGGACCCGGTCCACGGCAAGCTATACATTTCAATGGTCTACGCGACCACTGTCCACCTGTGCGCGTGTGGATGTGGCAACAAGGTGGTGTTGCCGCTCAGCCCAGCTGAGTGGCAGCTCACTTACGATGGCGAGGGGGTTGATATCAGGCCTTCCGTCGGCAATGGGGGGTTCCCCTGTCGTTCCCACTACTGGATAAGCTGCAACAAAATTCGATGGTCCACTCCCCTTACGGGCACACAAATAGCCACGAGCCGACGGCGGGACGCAGCTGCGCTGTCCGCCTATATCTCGAGCAAGGATTCCGAACGGACCGCTCAGCAGACCCCTTTCATAGATGAGCCAAAGACCCACCGTTTCCTCCACGAGCTCCGAAAGTGGCTGAGAATCTGAGGCTTCGTACCTACGATCGTGGCGCGTTCCTCACGGCGTGGCTCTTCAGACGCCTTAGAATTGAACTTGTAGTTGTCAATTGCAAGCTTCAAATCATCTTGGTTATGAACGCAACTTGCATCGCTACCGAGAGGAAGAAATGAATCTAAAGGGGTGGTTTGACGCCCAAGCCTTCTACGCTGCCCTCGATGCGGAGCGGACGTCACGTAGTTTGAACTGGAAGCAAGTGGCCTCGCAATCTGGAGTTAGTGCCTCCACTCTTACCCGAATGGCCCAAGGCAAGCGGCCGGATGTGGACGGCTTGGCTGCCCTGGCGGCGTGGTCAGGACTATCTGCCGATGACTTCGTTCGGCATGGCGACGACAATCGTCCGGAAGCTCAGCCGCTAGCTATGATTTCCACGTACCTCCGCAGCGACAAGCACCTCACCCCGGATGCAGCCTCAGCTCTGGAGGCCGTCATCAAGGCCACTTATGAACAGCTACGGACCCGTTGATAGATGGTTGGAAAAGCCGGCTTCGTCAAAAGTCATGTTAATAGGATCGCCTTGGAGACTCGCGCTGAGCTAGGTCTCGGCAACCTTGATCTCTTGGACCCCCTATCACTGGCCGAATTCCTTGACATCCCGGTCCTTGGCTTATCTTCTCTGCAATCGCAGGAACCAGCAGGCACCCACCATTTCCTGCAGGAGGACCCCCAAGCGTTCAGCGCTGTGACAGTCTTCAGCGGCCCGAAACGTCTGGTCGTGCACAATGACGCGCACGAATCTGGCAGGCAGGCTAGCAATATCGCCCATGAGCTGTCCCACGGCCTGCTGCAGCATGCACCCACCCCCGCTCTTGATTCCATGGGTTGCCGTGATTGGGATCAGGTTATTGAAGACGAAGCCCAGTGGCTGGCCGGGGCTCTCCTGATAACTGAAGAAGCTGCGGTATGGGCCGTCCGCCAAGGGTTGGACCTGTCCCAAGTCGCCCAGAGATTTGGGGTGAGCGTGGACATGGCCAGATGGCGCATCAACATGACTGGCGCCAGAAAAAGAGTTTCCCGACGGTCTGTGTAATCCGTCCATGAATAGCACGCAACTCGCTTGCGAGTGTGTGTAGGTCACAGCCCTTGTAAGTAGGCGGCTGTCAACGAGCCGAAGTTCATTTGCCACGGCATCAGCTAACGCTCGAGTCCGTCGCGTTCCAGCGTTCTTCCCTTGCCGCCAGGCTTAGTCATCTTCGAGGTCTTGGCCAACGAAGGCTTCTGAGCCACGGCAGCCGACGGGTGGGTGCCCTGGTGTTTGTCTGCCAGGAGCCGGGAGTTGACCGCTTCCCGGTCACCCTTGCCTTCCAAGCTTCCGGCCAGTTGCTGACGCCGCTCAGGAGAGTCGTAGGCACGGGCGGCCTGCTTTTCTTGAGCGGCGTTGTCCTGTATGTCGGCTCCAGCAACCGCAGCGACGACCACCAATTCATCGGTGCGCGCGGCCGCTCCTTTGGTCCGTTCGCTTTCGGCTTCGGAGCGGGCCTGCTGTACCCGAGTGAGGGCTTCGGAAACGGATGCCTCGTCCGCACCGGTGTTGTTCACGTCGATGCCGTATCGGCTCTGGACCTGGTCGCTGATTTTCCCGGCCGCCTGCGCAGCTTCGGGGTCGTAGGCCTTCCACGCTGTGGCCGTCTCGTGAACCCGTTCGATCATTTCGGGGGTGGCTTTGTCCCACCAGTCATCCCGGACGACTGGTGCCAGCTGTGCTCGGGCTGCTGCGCGCTGGGCGTCGAAGCGTTCCTGCAGCTCCCGGGCCCGCTGTTCCTCCGCTGCGGCGATGGTGCGCTGTTCCTGCTCGCGCATTCTGGCAAGCTGCTCGCCGATCCGGCTGGCAACCATCAGCCCGGTACGCATCGCCCCGTCAACTGCATCTTCCATTCCGTCTGCTTCGCTCATGCTCTTCCCCTATCGCTCAATGCTTGGTTTGTTCTTGCCTTGGGTCTCGTCAGTCCGTGACTGCGTTCCCTGCAGCTGCGCTGCGTCCGGTCGGGTCAGAACGGGAGGCAGTGGTGAGCCGCCTCGTGAACGTTCGACCAGGAGCCTTGATTTGAGGGCTTCCTCGGACGCTTCCGGGTGCTGTTGGCCCAGCGTCTCCATCGACATCGGCTTTGCCCTGAGTGTCTGCGCGGTGGCGCTGGCTTCTACGACCTTGCTGGCGGCCCGGACGGCTGTGGCAAGTCCCCTGACCCGGCGCAGATCGTCGGTGGCCTTGTGCATGTCGTGGATGGCCCGTGCTGTCTGGGCGAGCTGCCGGAACATGAGGGCATAGGCGGCGCGGTCGCTCTTGGAGGTCGCGGCCAGGAGGATCATGGTGGCCCCCCGGGCCGACGGCAGGGACACTGCCAGGCGTGCCGGATAACGACGCAGCTGGGCGGATTTGGCGAGTTCTCTGGCGGCGTCTGCCAGCGGTCCGGGCGTCGGTTCGATCCGCTTGGACCATGCACCGAACGCCGCCGATGTCTCGCGGGCCGCCTGCGCCCAGGCGGCATGATCATCGTGCGGGGTGGTGGCCAGTTTTTCCCGGAGGGAACTGACGTCGTTGGCGTACTTGTTCCACAGCTCAGCCGATGGTTGCAGCATCTCCCGGCCGGAGCTTACGGGCCGGCGGTTGCGCGCGGCAGCGTTCCATTCCTCGACAGCGATGGCCGCCGATTCAGGGGTGCTCTCCCACTCCGCCCGGAGCTTGGGCAACGCCAGGTCGCGTCCCAAAGAGTTGCCTCCGAACCACACGGCGCGTTCTCCCTTGCGGGGGCGCTCGGCCACGGAGTAGCCGGTCACGACGTCAGTACGGCCGGCCGCGTATCGGGGGCGCACGAGCATGCCCTCTTGGCGTGCCCGGCGGACAAACTCTGCCTCGTCTGTCGATGCTCCGGCGCAGACGCGCACCTTGCGGGCGAGGCTGTGGCGCTCGACTTCCGGCAGTCCCTGGCGGATGGCTTTGGACTGTTCGGCCGGGGTAAATCCGCGTTCGGCTCGCAGGGTCCCGACAGCGTTCAGTCCGTACTTCTTCTCCAGTGTTCTGGCAGCTTGTTGGGACTTGTATTTACTCTTCCAGCCGTTCCATTTGGTGCCGTCGTCCCGGACCATGCTGGCCACGATGTGGATGTGGTCGTTGCCGTTCTTGCTCAGTCCGTGGCGGACCGCGACCCACCGGGCGGGGGCTTTGCCCCCGTCCTCGGTGAAGTCCATCTCCTTCATGAAGTCGTTCGCGATGGCACCCCATCGCTCGTCGCTGAGCTGGCCTTCTTCTGCGGCCAAACTCAGAGAGCAGTGGAAGACGTGTCCGCCATCTACCTCGGTTTCGAAGAACTGCTTGGCCCGGTCGAGTGCGTTGGCAATATCCAGCGCAGCATCACGGTTCAGCTCGTTGTCGTCGTGCCAGGCCATGAGCGCCGAATCGCCCGCGACGAGGTGCGGTTCTTCGTGCTCGTTTGCCCGCCCCGGTCCCGCGAGATAGATCATCAGACCTGCCATGCGGTCGCCCTGGGTAATGTTCGGAATCACGTCGAAACTACCGCCCGGCCATGTCGGCAAGCTGACGGTCAATCCGGATAATGACAGTCCGTGCATGAGCGATGGAAGCAGCAGCTTCCGCCGGCACTTCCCCCGTCGCATTCGCGTGGCGTGCAATCTGGTTGATGTTGTTCGCAACAGTCCCGACAAGACGCTGCAGCGTAGAAAGCTGCATGAACTGATCCCGCCGTTCCGACGGATTCTCTGTGCCCTCGCTGAGCGCCGCCTCGATCAAAAGCCGCGGGATCGTCACGCGGTGCTTCTCCGCCAGGGCAAGAAGCTGAGCTTCCTCTTCCGGGCTGACCTTGACCTCGTGACGGTGCATCCGGCCGCCGTCAACATTCGCCCGCCGACGGCGGGACTTCCAACCGGCGAAGCCACTGCCTTCACTCACTTGTCTCGCCCTTCGAATTTGCCAGCGCAGCGAACCCGGAAACCCGGGGACCACACTGACAAGTGTGCCGCATCCAAGACGACAAGTCGAGGATCGAGCCAACTTAGCCGGGCTAAGTTACCAGCTTGCTCCGTGCGGATGCGGTTGCCCGTTTTCGGGACCTCGTGCGTCGCTCATGTCCCCGAGCGTCTACGCATTCTGCGGATAGGCTGGTGGGCATGGCTACCTTCGATATTGAACAAACACGCAACCAGGCCCGGGCCCTCCTTGATTCACGCATTGAATCGGTCACCGCTCTCGTGAAGACTCGTCAGAGGATCACCGACCTTAAGGAACAGCTTGCGGAAGCCGAGCGTGAAGACAAGCGCGCCTACGTACGCGCCGCCAAAGACGGCTGGAGCCCAGAAGAGCTGAAGAAGCTCGGGCTCGAGCCCGGTGCAGCCACGCGCCGTAACAGGACAGCCGGCCGTTCCGCCGGCGACGGTTCAACCGCCAACTCCGGGAACACTGCGGCCGCGGCACAGTAACATTTCCCTTCGCCCACCTGTGCACGTCAAAAGCTAATTCCTTCGGGCTTTTCCCGTACACACCTGGACGACGGGGCCCAACTAACCGGCTGCACACAACCGCCAGGTCACCGCTGCCCCCTGCCTCACCGCCGGGGCCGGCGATCATGCACAGTCTCCAGCGCGGCGCAGTCTTCTGGGCTCCCTCAAACAGCAAACTCGAATACATTTTGATCACCCGTTCACATACACGGGTGGGAAGTTGGGTCTCATGATTACGCAACAACATCTGAGTCAAAGTCAGATCGATTGGTCCCGCATCAAGGAGGTGGACTTTAATGCTTTGGTAGAGGTTCTTCTCATCAAGAAGCACAGCCAACCGCCGTACAAAGTTGACGTCGTTAGAGGGCACGGCGGCGACACGGGGCTCGACGTTGTCGTGTGGCTTGACGATAGGGCCTGGAGGATCTATCAGCTCAAATACTTCCCGGGGGGAATGTCCGGCCCGCTCGTGCAACGTCGACAGCAGGTGAAGGGCTCGTTCGATACGGCTTGGAAAAACCACCAGCCGACCGAATGGATCCTGGTCATCCCCGAAGATCCCCACGCAAACGAGATAGCCCATGTAAAGGGCCTCGCGGCTGGCAAGGCGGTGAAAGTAGAAATCTGGGGACAGAAAAAACTCATCGCCGCACTATCTGACTTTCCCGAACTTGAGACTGCCTTCACCAAAGACGAGATGCTCGAGCTGCTCGTGAGGATGGTCCTGACAAAGGACGGTGACGACAATAGTGAGAACGCTGTGCTGGGGGTCTCCAGTACGGACAACCGCAACAACTCCGGCTATAACCTGATGGTGCAAAACACTGGCGGCATAGATGCAGAGGACGTAACGCTATCCATAGCGACCGACGACAGTGAGTTCCCTCCGTCCATAGTCTCCCCAAAGCCCGCGTTGATCACGGCAAAGGGCAACTGGATGTTCAAGCTCAACTGGAGCAGCGCATCGACCAACAATCTGCTCGTCTCGTTGGCTTGGACTCAGAATGGATTGCCGCGCACTGCTATCCAAAGCATTTCAGTGACAGGAGTGCAACCCATGAGAGCATCCAAGACATCAACCTAGAGAGCAAACACGTTTCCAGGCATCTCTCCGTTCTTCGTCCGTCCTGCCGACGTCGTTGCGGCTTTGTTGCGGGAGCAAGAGTGCCGCACGGATACTTCACCTCTGTGGATGACGCCAGGGGCTGGCTGAGCCAACTGCCGGTTCCGGATGCGTTGGAAGAATCTGCCCTCTAGCGGGGGCGCCGAAGCGGCGAGGCATGCCGGGTGCGGACTTTCTTAAAGGCGAAAGGGCCGGCGCCGTTGGGCGTCGGCCCTTCCTGTTTCCCTTGGGCAAAGGAAATCTGTGGTTCAGCTTAGCTGAATGGTTTGCGGTGCGGCCCCGGGACCGGTACCTCGTTGTTCCTGGTCCCGCGGCTGGCGGTCGGCCGGTCGCTTGGTCGCGGTTAATGGCGGTCCGTCGCTGGTGAGTGGCCGCTGTGGTTCGCCCCGGGCGGCGGACCGCCCGACCTCCGGAAGGTTCCTGGCCCTGCCGGGGGTGAGTGGGCCGGGCGGCTGCATTGGGGGTCAGCCGCCCGGCTCACTTTTCAGGTTACTCGGTGTCGGCGGTGTACTTGTCGAGGATGATCTGCTCCACGGCACTTGCAGTGTAACCCCAGACAGTGAGCTGGTTCAGGTATTGGAAGTGCCGCCTCTCGGCGGACCGCCAAGAGTCTTTCTGGATGGTCTTCTCATACCCGGCGCAGATCAGGGCGATCAGGGAGAACTCGGGCCGGGCCGTGCTCTTGGCCGTGTGGTCCCGCAACGGGTTCCAGCCCCACCGGTCGGTGTCCTCCCCGGTCTTGGCACCGATCATCTCGGTGGCGACCTTACCGTCGTAGCCGCTGGCGGTTTCGGGGTCGTGGGTAATGGCGTGGACGGTGAAGTACTGCCAGCCCTTCGGCGCGGTCTTCCGGGACAGCAGGGTCTTCACAAATTCACGCCTGACCTTGGTGGCACTTTCCATCTCGCGATTATTGGCGATCAGGGTCTTCCGCTCGGCTTTCTGTTCCTCGGTCATCGGACCTTTCTGCGCCTGCGTGCCGCCGTCGTAGCGTTCGTACCTCGGGGTGAAGCCCAGGTCCTTCCAGCCGGTGATGACGGGGTTGGCTTTGTGCTGGCCCCGGTAGTCGGTGCTGATCAGGTAGGCGTTGGCGTCCTCGTCGGTGGCCGGTTCCCCGTCGGCCCGCTTCGCGGCCGAGACGTACAGGTTC
>NZ_JBFTOC010000025.1:0-47147 GCF_056397785.1 Arthrobacter sp. 05L421 | reverse complement strand
GAGACGCATTTCAACGGCACCCCGCACGGCGGCCGTGACGGACGCTCATGGGCAATCCCCGTTCATTTGGATTCGGCTCCCACAACGCCGCGCTGGTCATCATGCTGACTTAACCTGCATGTCAGATTGCCTGGCAGTCCAGGAAGTCCGTATCGGTTGAGATACCAGAATCGGGAACAACCACCCCGGTCCCGCCACCTGAAGCCGGCCGTCGACGGGGCTCGCCGGAGAAGAATGCAATGCCGGGCCATGCTCCGGTGACATCTGAGTTGCCTAGTTCTTCCTGAGTTCGTTGAGGTGCTGTTGGAGACTACGCCGTAGGGCCGCCTCTTCACCCGCACCGGGCTGGGCCATAGCGGCCAGCAGTTTTTCCGCGGTGGCCAGGACTGTGCGGCCGTGCGGGGTGAGCCTGATGCTGGTGCTTCGGGCGTCGCTGCCGCGTTCTTTGCTCAGAAGGCCCAGGCTTTCGAGTCGCCGGAGAACTTTGCCGAGGCTTTGTTTGCTGACCGACATAAGGGCCGCGAGGTCGGAGATTTTGGCGGGTTCGAGGTCGGCGAGGGATTCCAGCGCCTCGAGCGAGCCCTGAGTCAGGTGCAGGTGCGCCAGTCGCCGGTTGATCCTCAGTTCCTCARGTCGSGCTGTGACGCCGAGGATCCGGTAGGTGGGCCACGGAAGCGGCTCCCCTCCGTCGGCGGCGGCCATACTTGAGCTCCTTTGCGTCGTGTCGCGGGCGTGCGCTGGATCGCCGCGCCGCATGTGCGCCGGAGCCGCCCCACRGGTCAGTCCGAGGGGCGGCTCCGRATTACCACTGACTGCYCAGGCCTGCTSGATGTGGTCCTTGGCGTCCGCSRCAGTGTCTTTGACGTCGGAGACGGCGGTGTGTCCTTCCTCCTTGACGTTTTCGGCAGCGTCGGCCGCGGTGCTCTTGACGTTTTCCATCGCGTCCCGGGCCGGTTCCTGCAGGCCCTGGGCGACGTCCTTAACGGCTTGGCCCAGCTGGGTCGTGACCGGTTCGGCCG
This sequence comes from Arthrobacter sp. 05L421, assembly GCF_056397785.1. Taxonomy (NCBI): domain Bacteria; kingdom Bacillati; phylum Actinomycetota; class Actinomycetes; order Micrococcales; family Micrococcaceae; genus Arthrobacter; species Arthrobacter sp. 05L421. Next base: position 46,128 of record NZ_JBFTOC010000025.1, on the reverse strand, counting down.
CGCTCTTGAGCGCCTGTGCCGCTTCCCTTTCCTTGGCGCTGGCCGGTATGAGGGAGGAGAGGAGCAGGCCAGCGCCGAAGGCAATCAGTCCCGCGGCAAGCGGGCTGCCCTGGGCTTTCACTGCCATCTTGTGGGGTGCATCGCCGATTGCGGAGCCGGCGTCCCCAAGGGTGGATCCGACGGCGGAGCCGGCGTCTCCGACCGCGGAGCCCACGCTGTCCACGACATCCTCGGCTGTTCCCATGATTTTGTCCTTCACGCCGAAGACGGCGTCTTTGACCTTGTCGGTCTGGCGGTGGACGATGTTGGACGGGGTCACTTTGTCCGCGACCGCGTCCACGTTGGTGCCGAGGCGGGCGCGGGTTGCCTCGATGTCGGCGCGGATGGCGTCAGGATTTTCACTCATCGGTGGTCCTCGTTCGGTTTCAGGGTAGGTGGGATTTCCTGGAGGGTTGCTGCGGTCTGGGGCATGCCCTTGATCGTTTTGAGTTCCTTGCGGCCCCTGGCGGCGAGGATGGCGGCAATGATGCCCCACAGGACGGCGACGATGACCGCGGACCAGCCGTAGCCGGTCCATTCCTCGCCGATGCCGTACCAAAGGGCGAGCGAGAGGAAGAGGAGCACGAAGTGTCCGGCGACGCCGGCTCCGGCAAGCAGACCGCCGCCTTTACCGGCCCGCTTAGCCGACTGCTTCGCCTCGATCTTCGCAAGCTCCACTTCCTGATGCATCAGCGTGGTCAGGTCACGGGTGACATCTCCGAGCAGATCGCCCAGGGAAGTCGCGTCGGCCTTGGCGTGTGCGGGGGTGGGAGGCGGCTCCGGTATTTGGCTGCTCACAGCTGGCGACCTTCGCCCTGGACAAAGGGATCGTTAGGATCACGCAGCGGAGCCCCAGCCGGACCGGGACCGTCAAACCCTGGCCGCGCTGGCTCGCCATACACGGTTTCACCGTAGACCGGAACGGCAGGGGTACTCTCCCCGTAAACGGGCGCGCCCGCCCCATAGGCGATGCCGCTGTCCGTAGCCGGGAAGTGGTCGGGCTGCGGGGGAAGGCCCGTGCCCGTTGCCGGAGCCGCCGTCGGGGCACCGGCCTGAAGGCTTCTGCCCAGACGTCCGGCCACCATCCCGGCCCCGGCCGCGAGGAGGAGAAAGGTCCCTGGCCGCTGCCGGGCGAACGACTTAACTTCCTCCAGGACTGACCCCGGATCCCGGTTCTCCAACCATGACGCAACGGAGGCGGAGCGGTCCGCGGCCTGACGGACGATGTCCGCGGCGACACCCTGCTCCTCCGGCGCCCCGGCCATCGTGTGCAACTCTTCGGAGATCTTACGGATCCCCTCGGCGGCCTTCTGCTGCTGCGTTTCGGCCTGGGCCGTGAGGTCGGACTTGGCCTGGTGCAAAAGATCCTTGGCGTTGGTCTTCGCTTCGGAGGCAACATTGGCGACCTCGGCCTTCGCCGTTTCTGCCACGCCCTGGACGGCGCCGGCTGTCTCGCCGGCGACGGTCGCTGCCTCGTCCTTCGCGGCCCTGGCCTTGGCTGAAGCGTCGCCTTCAGCCGCAGAAGGGGTAGTCGTTCCGGTCATGTCAAAGCCCTCCGCAGCGTACGGGTCAGATGTCTGCGGCCATGGGTTCTCGGTCATCATTGCTCTCTTCCTACAAGGGGTCGGCTGCTGTTGATGAACCAGCACACGCGGTAATAGTAGGCCGGATTACCGACAAATAGTAAGTACCCTTGCTAATTCTTTGTCCACTCCTCCAGGCGTAGATCGGGCCCAATTCAGAGCCCTGGGCCCAGCCCGGCCAACCGTCCCTGAAATGCGATTCTTCGAGATCTCAGGGCTGACGGGGCACTCACCGAACAACATCGGCTCCTGGAAGCGCAGCAGACCTGCCGCCGGCAGGCACCGGTGTCAGCGACACGCGCAGAGGCGAGGACGTCATCAGGGAAGAGGGCAAGAACCAGGCCGGACGAACACGGGCACCGACGATTCCCCCGCCCAGCGTCCCATCGGAGAATCCACATCGCGCGACCAGTCCGGCCTGTAGCACGATCCGACGGGGGACGGGGCACGGTCCCCTGGGCGACGGGCGGCAGGGACGCGGGCCAGTGTCGGCGGTCCAGAACGTTGTCTGGATCCTCTGCCAGCCGCCGGATCGGATAGTCATGGAGGGGCATTCGCCCTTTCTTGCCGGCACCTCACCTGATCCTAGGCCTCGCAGGCACCTGCAATGTACGTCCCGTCAAGCCTTCCCGCTCCCCCTGCGGTCCTCAAAAACTAAGGATTTCGAGGACGGTCACAATCGAGAACTCAACGCCCGCGCGCCCTGAGGGAAAGGCACCTCGATATCGGTTCTCGAGACCGTACTGGCGCTCAAGATCCGCGACTCGGGTTTTGAGAATCGAAGTGGATCCACAGGCTCATGTCCTATGCGCTGTCCCTCACCGCGACGCATTTGACTGTCTTCCGGCCACAAAGAATCCTGTGGGCTCTCGGAGTCCTCTGCACAGAATGTCCGAGGCTGCCTGCACAAGTTGGCCGCAGCTGATCGATGTGTCGGCGCGGAAGGCGTTCTACGAGCAGGCGGGATGCTTCTGAAGCTTCCCAATCGTCTTGCGTTTTTCGGCCTAAGCGCCCGATCCGGCGGCCTTCACACACGGCTCGGCGCGGCCACTGAACACTAGGTCAAAGTCGGGCCCAAAGCCCCTCGTGAACCGGGCTGACTGGGCCTAGTTTTAGTAATGTCCGGGCCCGGGCCACCGCGGAAATGAGCCCCGGTAGATCCTTGAATGGGAGGCTGCGTGATGGGCAGCGCAAACGGTCCTGATGATGCGGGACGACTCGACGCAGACTGGGCCGACACTCCGGAACCCCTGAACCAAACGGAAACCCGCGCTTCTGAGCACAGTGTTGACGACCGCTTCTACGAAGAGACTGACGGTGTTCTCCCCTATGGCGAGAACGACGGGTACTTCGATGACACAGGCGCCCCGGTCGACGGTATTTTGCCAGGAGACCCGGCCGCCGCCGCTACCCGTGAAACCGTGGTCGCCCGGGAAGAGGAGCGCTTCGGCGGCATCAAGATCGGCTCGGGTTTCTTCGGCTGGTTGGTCTCGACCGCCATGACTGTCTTGCTGGGCGCTCTGGTTGCGGCGGCCGGCAGCGCCGGCTTTCTGCCCGGCATGGACCCTCTCCCCGGAGCTGGCCAGGAATCAACCGGTGGCATGACCGGTGTGATCGTGCTCCTGTCGCTCCAGCTCCTCGCCTATTTTTCGGGTGGCTACGTGGCAGGGCGGATGGCGCGTTTCAACGGCGTCGGCCAGGGGCTCATGGTGTGGCTGTGGGGCGTCATCGGAGCCGCAGCGATGGCACTGCTCGCGATTACTGGGCAACACAATGCCCTTACCACGCTCAACAGTTTCCTTCGCCTTCCACTGGTCGAGGGGCAGCTGAGTCTAGGCGGCATCATTGCGGCCATCGCCGTGGCCGCCACAGCCCTGATAGGCGCCGTACTGGGCGGCCTCACCGGAGTTCACTACCACCGGAAAGTGGACCGAGCGGGCTTTACTCCGGCGGAGGAGTACTACCAGCCCTAGAAGCACACCCGGGTTCTCATGAAAGCGTATCGGGTCTCCGCGCCATTGCCGGGCTTCATCGTGCAATCTAGTCTGTCAGTGCCTGCTTCCAGCTGTGCTGTCGTTTTGAAGATGTTCCCATTGCAACTGACTTGCACCGGGGCGACGACGGCACCGGACCAGTTCGCCACCGGCAGTTCGGTGCCGCACGACCCTGCAGCACGAAGTGCAATTCGTAAGCGCCGGATTTGGCGGACATTCCGAAGCTGGTGGGGGAATTCGAAGCGGCGGAGCCGGCCAGCTCTCCTGGCACTGCGGGTTTCAGCTGCTTTGATGACCATTCGCCAATGGCTCGTATTGGAGATGCCTCCCCGACCTGGGCCTGCTCGTCCGTCTTATAAAAGTGTTGTTTATCGAGTCAGCACCTGGGCCGCCAGCGGTACGGTTCCCATGATTCCGGGCTGTTGTAACGGGACCTGCTGGTTCTTGCAGGAGAGGCGGAGCATACTCGAGGGACAGCAGCACGTGCTGCTTCGTCGTCCTCCGGTGCCCCCGTCAAGGGTTGTTGTCAGGGCCCAATGAGGAATGAGGCCAGTCATGGCCCCCGAACCACGCCTGCTGTTCCCGGAGCTCCTCGTCGACCACTTGCAGGATCTTGTCCTAAAAACCGAGGGCGTGAAGGAGCTGCTGGACGAACTCGCCGAGTTCTCCGCCGTCACCCTGGCCGACCCCGCCTTCGCCTTCTGCAGCATCACACTGATCCAGCGGAAGAAACCAGTGACCGTGGCATCCAGCGAAGAGCGCGCCCTCCGGCTCGATGAAACCCAATACAGTAGCGGCGATGGGCCCTGCCTGTCAGCGATCCGCCAGCAGGTCGTCGTGCATGTACCCAATCTGACAACCGAACACCGCTGGCCCGCCTACACCGCGGCCGCGCTTCAGGCAGGAGTAGGATCCAGCCTCTCCGTCCCGCTGGTTCTTGAGGGGGAAGCAGAAGCTGGCCTCAACTTGTACTCCACCCGGTCCCACGGCTTCAGCGGTGAAGACGTCAGCATGGTCGAAACGTATTCCTATCATGCGTCAAAAGCACTTCGCCTGGCCGTGCGGATCAGCCAGCTGGCCGAGGCGAAAGCCCACCTCACGGCTGCTATGGAATCCCGGACCACCATCGACCTGGCGACCGGCGCCATCATGGCGCAAAACCGGTGCAGTCAGCAGACGGCCATCAAGATCCTCACAATCGCTTCCAGCACCCGGAACGTCAAACTCCGGGACATCGCCGCCTCGGTGGTCGCGTCACTATCGCAGGACCCGAGAGTCCGGACGCACTTCGACGCTTAGGGACGGTTTTCAAACCGCATGAAGAGACCGGTCCGCGGACAGGGCAGGCCCGCGGGCCTACGGTGTGCAGTTGAGTGAGATGCCCAAGAGCAGTCCTCCTGATCCCGACGACGTCCCTCAAGGGAACGAAGTTCCCGCCGATGCCTTCTCCCCAGTTGTCGACCCGGACCTGGTGCCCGAATCCGCCACAGCGGAGGAGAACGGGGCAAGCACCGACCCTGAGGAATCAGGCGGCTAAGGCTCGCCCCGGACGGCCCCTCAACCCGGAGCGAGGAATCGGTGAGCGAAGCGGCCGATTGACCGGTTTTCGTGACCGGAACGCGCGGCTAAGGTTCGTTCGAGGTGATCCGTGTTTGGCTTGTAGATTCGCGAAATATCGGACGCCAAAGACCGCCGGCTGCCCAGCACTGACGACTGGGGACGAACAACCAGATACCGGCCCGGTGCTCGGGACCAGAGTCTTCGGCGGCCGGCCGCCGTCGTCCCGCCTGATCCGGGTCCCGTGGAAGGACGTCGCAGACGTCGGTATTGTCATCAGCCTCGGCGTACGGGGCGGCAGCTTGGATGCCGACTGGGTGGAACGCTGGGTCCGGGACAAGATCATCGCGCGCATACCCGGAGGCCGCCATGATCCTCGGTGACATCCTCGGGACCCCCGTGCACGACGGCGACGGCAACCGCCTGGGCAAGGTGGCCGACGCCCGGTTCGTCGTCGACGGCGCCCCGGGCCAGCTCATGGCCGCGGCCCGCCTCTTCGTGCTCGTGGTCAGCCCGCACAGCGCAGCGTCCTTCCTCGGCTACGAAAGAACCGGCCTGACCCAGCCCTGGCCCCTGGCCCTTCGCTGGCGCCACCGCGGATCCTTCCCCGTCCAGTGGGAAAACATCGCCAGGATCGGCCCGGACTCCGTGGCCCTGAGGCGAGACTTCACCCGCTACGACCCCGCACTCCCGAAGCGCGCGGACGGCGCCTAACCTGTGGCCATGCCCACCGGATTAAGATTCGCTCCCGTTTTTTCCAAGGTCGCACAGGGACAATGATCGGGCCGGCGGCGGTCGCCCTCCAGGCTCGGCTGCATAGCCCAGTCCGCCGCCGGTCTCAGCACCCGCAACGGGGCGTCCCCTCAGTTGCCGGATGGGCCGCCCGGCTCCAATTTTCGTACTTCCGGACCACTCATCCGTCCGGGACCGCGCTATGTCCAGTTCGCGGACGAACAGCTCGCCCACTCTGGCGAGTCGGCAACCTCCGCGCTTGAGTCCTGGGATTCCCGCGGAGGGCTTACTCATTTAGGCCTTTGGACGCGTCGGGCAGCCGCATCCATCCCTGTCCACTTCCCCGTTATCCAGATGTCGGCGGCCTTGTACCCTCGCCTGCCGGACAAGAGGAGGCCTTGGCTGGCCGGGACAGGTCTCATTGCCCTGGGAATAACGGACCCGATGCTCACGCTCATTCGGCCGGGACGGTGCCCCTGCCGTGGCGGATGCGCTTTACGACGGCTGTCGTGGACACATCAGCCACGTAGTCCAGAATTGCCACCGTCCCGCCGTACCGTTCCACGGCCCGGGCTTCCGTGAGCATTTCCGGAGTGTAGTCACCTCCCTTGGCGTAGATTTCGGGCCGGAGCTCCTCGATCAGCGGCGCCGGGGTGGGCGTGTCGAACACGGTGACATAGTCCACGCAGCTCAGCGACGCGACAACGGCGGCTCGGTCCGCGGCGGTGTTGATCGGCCGATCGGGCCCTTTGAGCGCGCGGACGGAGTCATCGCTGTTTAGGGCCACCACCAGGATGTCGCCCAGCTGCTTGGCTTGGTTGAGATACCGGGTGTGTCCTCGGTGCAGGACATCGAAACAGCCGTTGGTCAACACGATCCTCTGCCCGGCGGCCCGGTGGCGGCTAATCTGCCGCGCGAGCTCCCCGGCGTCGAGAGCGGTATCGGCGAAGCTGGCCAGGTGCTGGCAAAGGTCATCCGTGCTGCACACCGACGTTCCAGTCCGGCGGACCACAATGTCGGCTGCCGCCTGGGCGAGGTCCACGCTCGTCGCCAGCGGCAACGAGGCGGCCCGTGCCAGTGTCAGCGCAGCCACGAAGGTATCCCCGGCCCCGGAGGCCTGTTTCTCCGTGACGGGCTTGGCCCAAGTTCGGTGGACGTCGCCGGAAGTGGGCATCAGGATAGCCCCTTCACGGTCCAGCGTCACCACCACGGCAGCTGCCCCGGTTGCGCGCAGCAGCTCTTGGCGGTGCTCGACGACGACGGCGGGTCGTCTGGAGCTGGCCGACAACTTGAGACCGAGGACTTCGGCGGCCTCCTGTGCATTCGGCGTGGCCAGATCCGGCCTGAGAGCAGCCCAGGGCCGGGGGTCGTGGGCGTCAACGACCACCAGCACGGACTCGGGGCGCCCCGCGAGCGCTGCGAGGAGGGTACCTTTCACCGGCCCGCTAAGGAATCCGGCACCATAGTCGCAGACGACGACGGCGTCCTGGTTCTGGAGTACTTCCGGCAGGCACATGGCCGAGGCGGCGAGGGCGGCCGCCGGAACTTTGGCGGCGGACTCATCGAAGCGCAGCAGCAGCTGGCCACCGCTGCTGATCCGCGTCTTCGTCGTGGTGGTCAGGCCCGGGACCCGGCAGATATTCGCGGTGTCCACTCCGGCTTCCTCCAGCTGTCGCAGCAATTCCGCACCTGCCCCGTCGCAGCCCACGACCCCGACGAGTCGCACCTTGGCGCCGAGCGCAGCCAGGTTCACGGCGGTGTTCGCGGCGCCGCCGGGGGCGAAACTGCGTTTGCCGACGTCGACTACCGGGGCCGGCGCTTCCCGGCAGAGTCTTTCGATGGTGCCGCTCCACCAGCCGTCCAGCATTGCGTCGCCGACGACCGTTACCGCTGGACCAATCGCGGCCAACCGTCGGGGAAGCCACTCTTCCAGACCACGCTGCCCCGCCAGATCTCCGCCGTCGGGAGTGTTCTTCCCGGCCGACAGCGTTGTCACGGTTGCCGTCTTCCGCCGGGTGCGGTGCGTCCCATGATTTCAGGGGTCTTCGGCGGAGCTTCCGGGAGACTGCCAGCGGGTTTCGCCGTTTGCGGATCGCGGATGGAGATCCGCTCCCTGGATCTGTTGCGTGCGCAGTTGACGGTCACAAACACGGGAATCCTTCCCTAGCTCCTGGGGAGGTCCTGAGCAGCTGCCGGTATGCTCATGGGCTTTTCGCGGGACCTCCTATGACCAGTCGCTTACCCCGTTAGGGGCAGGTTTACACCCTTGGCCGGGGGCCGAAGTGTTCCCGATGCTCCGGGATGATCAACGGCGGGCGGTGTAGCCAGCGGCCCCCGAGGGGAACTATGGTTGCGGCACGGTCGGCCGAGGGCCGCTACACCGACGGCCCTCCATACGGACGCCGGGCCAGGTACAGACGGGGAGGACTCGATGAAGGGGTTCGGACCGGAAGTTTCCGGCGACGCCGACGTTGTCGGCTGGGGCGTCGGACCGATCTTCGAGAAGTTCGAACGCGTCAGGCGAATAGCAGTGCTGCGCGGGGGCGGGCTGGGCGATCTCCTGTTTGCGCTGCCTGCCGTCGCTGCCCTCCGGGCGGCCTACCCTGACGCCTCGGTCACTGTCCTGGGAACCCCCGTCCACCAGGAACTGGCGGCCAGCACCGCGGGGCCAGCCTACGACGTCCGGGTCCTACCCTTCGCGGAAGGCATCCGGCCCGGCCCCGAGGGCCGCACGGATGTGGAGGCCTTTTTCGCCCAGATGAACGGGGAACCGCTCGACCTCGCCGTACAGCTGCATGGCGGAGGGCGCTTCTCTAATCCGTTTCTGCTGCGCCTGGGCGCTAGGCATACGGTAGGCGCCCGGACCCCTGATGCCGCCCGGCTGGAGCGCAACCTTCCCTATGCCTACTATCAGCACGAACCGCTCCGAGCCCTGGAAGTTGCCGGACTTGCCGGCGCTCCCCCGGCCGGCTTGGAGGCTCGGCTACGGCCCTTGGACCGCTACGCGGCAGGGCTGCAACCTTTCCTGGGAGGCGAGTCCGCCGTCGTGGTTATCCACCCGGGCGCGACGGACCCGCGTCGACGCTGGCCGGCGCGAAGCTTCGGCGAGGTAGCGGCGGCCTGCGCGGCGGACGGTGCCCGGGTGCTCGTAGTGGGCACCCGGGACGAGGAAGACCTGGCCGCAGCGGTAGTGGCGGCGTCCGCCTCGGCGCAGGTCACTTCGCTGGCCGGTGAACTCGCGCTAGGGGCTCTGGCGTCGCTACTGGCCGCGGCAACGGTCCTGGTGGGCAACGACAGCGGTCCGCGACACCTGGCACAGGCGCTGGGTACCCCGACAGTAGGCTTGTACTGGGCCGGGAACGTCATCAACGCGGGCCCGCTGGGCCGCAGTCAGCACCGGGTACACGTGTCATGGCTGACTCACTGCCCCGAGTGCGGCGCCGACGTCACCCAGGTTGGCTGGACGGCTCCGCGTTGCCCACATGAGAGCCCGCTCGTGGCCGGCATCAGTGCTGCCGCCGTCTATCAGGACGTGCGGATGTTCACGGCCACGACCCCTCTTCCGCGGGGCAGATAAGCAACTCGCGGACCACGCATCCCGGAGGCTGGGAGAGCACAAACAGGACAGCCTGGGCCACATTGGCGGGATCATTGAGTTTGGAATCATCCTCTGGCCTGTACTTCTCGGGCCGGTCGTCGAAGAACCTGGTCTTCATCCCGCCTGGAATCAGCGTGGTCACCCCGATTTCTCCGCTGGTTTCCGCCGCTAGGGCGTGGCTGAAGCCCACCACGCCGAACTTTGAGGCGCAGTACGCGGAGGCCTCCGGCAGCGCCCTCTTCCCCAGGGTCGACGCAACCGTGACCACCCGCCCCCGTGATGCCTTCAAGTAGGGCAGCGCTGCACGGACCACGGACACTGTGCCCAGGAGGTTGACGAAGATGACCTGCTCCCAGTCTTCGGCCGGAACGTTCTCCAGTTTTCCGCAACGATCAATGCCTGCGGCGGTGACCACAGCGTCCAGGCCCCCCAGGGTGTTGGCGGCCTGGTTGACCGCCTCACTGACGGCGGTCCGGTCCGCGACGTCCACCTCGATAGCCTTCACCGCGGACACTGCGTGGATGTCGCGGTCCAACACTATGGGCGTTCCGCCTGCCTGCAGCACGGCGTCGACGACGGCGGCACCGAGTCCGGAGGCTCCTCCGGTGACCAGCACCCTGCCTTGTTGCATCTCGTAGGTCATGATATTCCTTTCGCTGTGCGGCCGGTCGAGGGGCGCCGGCCCGGGACGGGAGGTTAGTCAGCCGACGCGGGCCAAGGCATCGGCGAGGTGAGTCGTGGAGCGCGCCGGATGGTAGGGAACGGTGAGGCAGCGGCCGCCCCAGCTCTCCACCAGTGGGGTTTCGGGCAATTGCCGGACGTCGTAGTCTCCTCCCTTCACCCAGATGTCCGGTCGCAGCATGGTCAGGCATTTTTCCGGGGTGTCTTCGTCGAAGACGAGCACGGCGTCGACGCACCCAAGGGCCAGCAACAGTTCTACCCTGTCCAGCTGATTGATGATGGGACGGGTTGCCCCCTTGATCCGCCGGATGGACGAGTCCGAGTTCAGGCACACGATCAGGCAATCGCCGAGGGCCCTGGCAGCTGCGAGCGACCGCGTGTGACCGGCATGGAGCAGATCGAAGCAACCTCCGGTCGCCACCACGGTTCCGCCGGCGCGTCGCACCCGTCGGGCCAGCGCCACCGCGTCATTGCCCCTCCGGCTGGTGTTGTTCAACGAAACCGGCCGGGGTGCGTCATTCAGCGCCCCCACGCCGCCGCCGGCCAGGAACAATGCCGCTTCACGGACTGCCACGCGTGCCGATTCCGTGAGGTCATTGCCAGCCGCGAGCTGGGCAGCGAGGCTGGCTGCCAGCCTGTCGCCCGCGCCGCAGGGATCGACGACTCGGGTTTCCGGCGGCGCAATGTGCAGTGGGGTCGGGCCTGTGGAACGCGCCAGGGTTGCCCCGTACTCGCCCTGGGTCACTAGCACGGCGTTGCTGCGCCAGAGACTCATCAGTGTCCGGGCCAGCTCTCCCGGGCCGTCTGCGCATGGTGCAGGGGACAGGAGTGCCGCAGCTGCACGGGCCTCGGCCCAATTGGGCGTCACAACGGCGACGCTTTCGACTGGCGCGGCCCCGGCGGGATGCGGATCCCAGATGATGGGAATGCGACCTGCTAGTCGGGCCAGCACCGCTCGAAGGGACAGGTTGCTCGTCAAGCCTCTGCCGTAATCGGCCACCACAATGGCGGCCGCTCCGTCCATTGCCCGCAGCATTGCCGGCGTCACGGCGGGGACAGGTGCGCGTTGACAGCCTTCATCGAACCGCACAATCGGGTGGCCGTCGGCGCGAACCCTGGTTTTGACCGGGGTGGGGACGCCTGATGGACCAGCGACAACGGTGACGCGGGCCAGTTGCCCCCCGAGCCGCGTAGCCGCCTCGTCCGATCCGAGGACGGTCACCAGAACCACGTGGTGCCCGTCCTCAACCAGCATTGTGGCGACGAGGCCGGCCCCGCCGGCACGGTAACGGGCGCCGGATACGTCAACCACCGGCACGGGTGCATCCGGGCACAGCCGCGTGGCCACCCCGTCAACGTCAACGTCAAGCAGGACATCGCCCACCACAACGATGTTCATGACCCGGCCCCGGGCGAGGATTCCAAGGGGCCTTGCCGCAGGATCTCGGCGTCGAAGGCGCGGCAGATGGCATGCAGGGCAATTAAATGACACTCTTGGGCACTGGCCGCGGGACTGTCGATCGTGACAGCTTCATCGCAGTTCAGTGCCAGCGGGTTCGGGCCGGTTCCGGTCAGCGCCCAGGTGGTGACGCCCAGTCCTTTTGCGGTTTCCACCGCCCGGAGCAGGTTCACGCTCCTCCCGCTGGTGGAGAGCAACAGCAGGACGTCACCGGTGCGCGCGTGCGCCCGCACCTGGCGGGCGAACAGCTCCTCGAACCCGTAGTCATTGGCGATGGCGGTCACGGCTGAGGTCTCGGCGTGCAGCGAGATTGCCGAGAACGGCACCCTTTCGCCGTCGAACCGTCCCACCAACTCCGCCGTCAGATGCTGGGCCTCCGCGGCAGACCCCCCGTTGCCGGCCGCGAGCAGCCTCGCTCCGCACGCCAACCGGCGCGCCAGTTCCTCCCCCCACACCGCCAACCGGAACGACTGGCTCCGCAGTGACTCGAGCGCCGGGAGGACGTTGTCCAGGTGCGATCGGACGGCTGCCACCGACCCGGGCCGGGCGAACGGAGAGCCGGGGCGGCTCGTGCGGTCGCCATCTTCGGGCACCAGCAGAAGGGGACGATTCGGCCGGCTCAGAGACCACTCCGCGCTCACAGCGCCGCTCCTTCCACGGGATCCAGCCGCGGTGAGTCAGCACAGGCGGCCAGCGTATGCAGATATGCACTTTCAGTTTCGGCGGCTACGCGGTCCCACGAATAGCGGACCCGCACACGCTCCTGCCCGGCGCGCCCCAGTTCTCGGCGCAGCCTGGCGTCACCCAGCAATCTGGCGAGGGCCGCGGCTAAGGCGGCCGGGTCCTTCGGAGGCACGTGCAGTCCCGTGCCGTGATCCACCACGGTGTCCCGCAGACCGCCGACGGCTGCGGCCACTACCGGGATTCCGCACCCCATTGCCTCCAGCGGCACGATCCCAAAGGGTTCGTACCAGGGTGTGCACACCACCGCGTCGGCGCTGCGGAAGATGCCGGGCATGGCACCGCGGGGCACCTGCCCGCGGAACGTGACCTGGTCCCTGACCCCGAGTTCCGTAGCGACGGCGGAGAGCCTGCGTGCTTCGGCGTCGTCCCCACGTGCGGCAGCGTCACCGCCGCCGACTATGAGGAGTTCCACGTCGGCGAAGCCTGCATTCCGAAGCAGGGGCAAGGCCCTGATGGCTAAATCGACACCTTTGCGGGGAACCAGCCGCCCGACGGAGAGGATACGGTGGGCGCTGTTGCGGGGCTCGACGGCCCCGTCGCCTGCGAACAGGTGAACATCCACGCCGCACGGCGCGATGGAGATTCTGGCGGTGTCGATTCCCATGGCCTTGAGTTCGAAGACCTCATCGGAGCAAGTGGCAATAATGCGGTCCACGGACCGTGCCACAGATGGCTCAAGCCATTGCCTTTCGAGCGGACTGGTGTCCTGGGCACCCTGATGCCGGCGTTTGACGGGGCCCAGCGCGTGGAAGGTCTGCACTACCGGGACGTGTAAGCGGACGGATCCGCGCCGCGCCGCGTCGAGCGCGGCCAGGCCGGACATCCAGAAATGTCCGTGGACCACGTCCGGGGGGTGCCTGCCCCAGTCGCTGGAAATACCGTCGGCGAGCTTGCCCATGAATGGCAGGAGATCGTCTTTGGGCAGGCGGCGAGCGGGCCCGGCGTCGACGTGGACGACCTCCAAATCGGGCAGGATCCGGACCCGCTCGGGCAGTTCGGCCGAGTCCCGCCGGGTATACACCGTGACGTGGTGCCCGCGGCGGGCCAGGGCCTCCGACAGCGCGGCCACATGCACATTTTGGCCGCCGGCATCCACCCCGCCCAGTGCTGCCAGCGGACTGGCATGTTCCGAAACCATGGAGATTTTCACTGGCCCTTCCCTTCGTGCGTTGGAATCAGAATCCGCCCCCGCCGGAAGCGCGGCGAGGTCAGGTCGACGAGCAGCTCATTCCAGGAGCGGAGGAAGGCCTCGAGGCCGTAGCGGTCCAGCACCGCTTCGCGGGCGACGTTTCCCCGCAGCCGGGCTTCCGCGGGGTCCCGGACCAGCTGGGCGGCCGCGCGCACGAGTTCATCGACATTCGTGGAGATTGCTCCCGCCCCGGCTGGAACGGCGCGTGCCGCTTCAGTGGTTCCCAGCACCACAACGGGCATCCCAAGGTGCATCGCCTCCAGCAGCGCCAGGCCAAGGGACGTCCACCGAACCGGGTGTAGATAGACCCTGCAGCGTGCAAGTTCCCGGTGCAGGCGCGCGGTCTGCAGGTCTCCGCCGACCGTCAACTTCCTCGCCGGCAGCCCGGTAGCCTGCGGCAGCCCTGCTCCGCCCATACCGAAGACCCGCAGCGGCGCCGCAGCGGCGAACCGGGGCAGCAAGTCAGTGCCAGTGACCCGGCCCCGCCGAACGGTCTCATTGACCACGGCGCCGAGCTCAGGGACTTCACCGCTGTAGAGATGCCCCGGATCGGGGATACCGTGCTCGATGACGACCGTCGGGGCGGAGCCGTTGTCCCAGATCAGCTGGTTGAAGTAGGTGACGTGCACCAGCGGGATGAGGTGTTGGTCTGCGAACGGGTGCACCGAGTGGGGAACATCGCCCTTAGGGGTGTTGTGCTCCAGGAACACCGCGGGCAGGTCCTTACCGGGGATCCGGCCCAACACACGTTCGACTTCTACTAGCTCCTGCGCCCGTTGCAGGATAACGGCGTCCACGCTGCCCGGATCGAGGGCATCGAGGGCAACCTCCCGGACGGATGCGGGCCAATCCCGGCCTCCACGGCCCAGCCCCCACGCCCCGCGCTCCGGAAGCACCGGCAGCAGATACTCATGAGGCCCGCGCACGAACGCATCCGTCCAGCCCCCATGCACATGCCAGAGAAGGATTCTCATGTGTGCCGCACCCTCCGCGAAGCCAATGACGACACTCCCCCGAGTAGCCGTTCCACGGCTTCCAGGAGCTGCTCAGGTCCAACGGAGGCCAGACAAGGATGGCCCGGGACCGGGCACACGGTGGCGCGGCTTGACTTGCACGGCGCGTCCTGGTCGCCCAGGATCTCCAGCGGCACGCCGTAGGGGGCCCAGCGGATGGCAGGCACTACCGGAGAGAACAGGCACGCTACCGGAGTGCCGAGCGCCGCCGCCAGATGTGCCGGGCCGGTGTTGCCCGTGACCAGCACGCCGGCATGGGCAAGGACACCAGCCAGGGTCTTCAGATCGGTCAGGCCGCCCAAATCCAGGGCGGAAGGCCCCGCGACCGTGGCCGTGAGCTTCGTTTCGGCGGGGCCGCCGGTCACCACAACCCGGTACCCCGCGCCCTCAAGTAATTCCACCGCCGCCGCATGATGCAGCGCGGGCCACGCGCGGGCGGGCGCGGAGGCCCCGGGATGGACCACGACGTAAGGCTCCTCCCCCACCAGGTCCCGCACGTCCGGATACCCTTCAACGCGGAGCCTGCCGTCGTCCCCGGCAGGAAGGGTGAAGCCGGCCGCCCGTACGATCCCGAGGGCTCGTTCGGATTCCGGCTGGTCTTCAGGAAAGTCCTCGCCAGGCCGCAGGCGGACGTCCAGGAGGCTGCCCGCATAGTCTGTGGACGCGCCGGCAATGCGGCCGACCCCGGCCAGCCGCAGCAGTAAAGCGAGGGGCAACGGTGACTGGTGGAACGACGTCAGGATGACCGCCTCAGTGATCCGCGAATCGGTGACGAACGCTTTCAATGCGTCCACTTGATTCTTTTCCACCCGCGGGGCCGGGTTCGCGATCCAGGGACAACTCCAGCTATAGGCTTCGGAGACCCCCGGGAGGAGTGACGCGGCCGGCTCACCCTGGGGCCCGCACAGCACGACGACGTTATTGGGATCCCCTCCGTCAGACCGGCTCCCATGGGCAACAGCCCGGATGGCCGGACCCGCCAGCAGAACGTCACCGACGCTGTCCAGCCGGGCCACCAGGACCCGCGTCATGGCTCCGTCCTCCCGGCTGCTGCCTTCAAAAGCAGATCCACAGCAGCTCCCAGGTCCGCTGCCACTTCAAGGGCCGCTTTCACTTCTGCCGCCCGGGTCACCGGGGTGGGTACCAGAATGCCCCTGGCGCCCGAGACTCGCGCCGCTTCCATGTCACTTCCGATGTCGCCGATGAGTGCGGTCTCCGACGGAGCAACCCCCAGAGTGGTGCAGGCTTTCAGGACCATGCCCGGCGCAGGTTTCCGGCACGGGCAGCGGTCCGCGGGAGCGTGCGGGCAGATGCTCCAGAGGTCGAGGGGGCCCAACAGCTGATCGATCCGGGCGTTGACGGCGCCCACCTCAGCAGCGGTGAGGATCCCCCGGCCTATCCCCGACTGGTTGCTGAGCACCCCTATCAGGATTCCGCGGCTGCGCAGCCGCTGCAGCGACTCACGTGCGTGGGGCATCGGCAGGACCCGGGAGGGATCCGCGTTGTATGGGACGTCATGAATCAGGGTTCCGTCCCGGTCAAAGAAGACGGCCCGCAGCGGCGCTGTGCCAGAAGTTCCCATACCCACCCTGTTCCCCGTTCGGACCCGGGCTAAACGCCCGCCCCTTCCCGGACCGACCGTGCCCGGGGCTACACTCCTCGAAAAGGAGGTCAATCGATGGTCGGAAACCAAGGCACGGTGCCGTCGTTGTCCAGGCGTGACGGGAGGCCGTTGCTGCTGGTGTTGCGTGCGCTCCAGCTCGGCGATCTGCTCGTCGCTGTGCCCGCGTTGCACGCGTTGCGGCGAAGCTATCCGGATCATCACCTTCTGTACGCGGGCCCGGCCTGGCTGCGGGATGCCGTCGCACTCGTGGGCGGGTACGGCCTCCTGCCGGCCGCAGGCCTGTCAGAACCGCTGGCAGTGGAACCAGGCAGTGTGGATGTTGCGGTCAACCTGCACGGCCGGGGTCCGGAGAGTCAGTTGCTGATTGAGGCAGTCGGCGCCCGGCAGGTGATCTCGCATGGCTCGGAGCATCGGGACGGTCCGGATTGGGTCGAGGACATTCACGAGCGTCGGCGCTGGACACGCCTGCTCCAATGGCACGGAATCGCCGCCGATCCCGACGACGTCCAGCTGTTGCCACCCCCCGTCCGCACACAGTGGCCGGACGCCACCGTCGTCCATGTGGGCGCAGCCTTTGCCAGCAGGCACTGGCCAGAGACCCGGTTCGCGGAGGTGGCAGACCGCCTGGCCCGATCCGGGCACCGTGTCGTCGTGACCGGCAGCGGCGCTGAACGGGCACGCTCCCTGGCCGTGGCCGCACAGGCGGGCCTGCCCGAGGAATCTGTTCTAGCCGGCAGGCTCTCCCTGAGCGTCTTAATTACCCTCGTGGCGGGCGCCCGACTGGTGGTCTCGGCCGATACCGGGGCGGCGCACCTGGCCACGGCCTACGGACGCCCTTCCGTGGTGCTCTTCGGACCGGCCCGACCCGAGCACTGGGACCCTCCACCGGGGCAGCACATAGTGTTGACCAAGGCGGAATTGCGCCGCGGCGACACGTTTGCCGGGGACCCGGATCCAGCCCTGCTAGGTGTCCAGGCTCAAGAGGTTTTGGACGCCGTCCGGGTTCTGGGATTGCTCTGAGAGTCGGCTTCGGCGAGCAGTTGCTGCAGTCGCACCAGCACCTTGGACAGCCGTCGTGAAACCTGCATTTGCGAGACGCCGAACCGCCTTCCGAGTTCGGTTTGGCTTTCTTCACAAAAGTAGCGGCGGTACAGCAGTTCGCGTTCCTGCCCGGACAACTCGCCGATGGCCTGGTTAAGGCACAGGAGTTCCTCCAGTCGTTCCAGCGGCAGCTCCCGCGAGGCGAGTGCGTCCGCCCTGCGCGGACTGCCATCGTGATCGTCAGCGACGTCGAGTGAATCCGGACGCATGCTCGACACCGCCGCCAACGCCTCGCGAACGGCTGAGACAGGGACCCCTAGTTGCTGAGCCAGTTGAGCGGGACTTGGCCGATGCCCTAGGGCCTGGGTCAGCTCCGGTTCGGACCGCAGAATTTCCGTTCGCAGGTCCTGAATCCTCCGCGGCGGTCTGACCACCCAGCAACGGTCGCGCAGATAGCGTTTAAGCTCTCCCGTCACCGTAGGGGCAGCGTAGGCAGCGAAGCTTTCTCCCTTGGCCGCGTCAAAACGCCGCGCGGCTTTGACCAGTCCCAGATACGCCACCTGGTTCAGATCCTCCTGTTCCCGACCACGCCCTGTGAAGCGAAAGGCCAAGGCTTCCGCCAGTTCCAGATGGTCAAGGATCAGCCGGGCCTCAAAGGCCTCCCGGATCTGACCCGTTGAAGCCCGCCTCGTCGCTGGCGTCTGTCCGGACTCGGCCGGGACAGACGACGTCCATGATGGCGGGCGCTGGGGTTCTGCCATAGTCCTTCATTCCTCTGAACCAGAGTCGTTCAAAGCCTGCGGCAAGACTTTGCAGTAGAAAACCATAAGCCTGCTTATTAAACAATGGCCGCCCCGTTTCGGGCCGGGCCCTCCGGGCCCGAACGGGGCAATTGAGTATGAATCGCCGGGCCGGCCTCTGCTGGATTCTCTTAGGATCACGCCGGCGGGGTCGCGTCGGCGCCGAAGAACCACGCTCTGCCCGCCGGAAGCGGTGTCTCCGAGCCCGCCGGGGCCGCGGAGCCACTGCTCTCTGGCCGGGACGCGCCGAAGAAGTTATAGTAAGCATGCTGATGATTGATTGAGCTCTCGTCGGCTTCCCCTAGTCCCGTCAAAGGAGACACCGTGAGCACCAAGGTTGAAAAGCGAGTTCTGGTCAACGTTCCCGTAAGTGTGGCCTACAACCAATGGACCCAGTTCGAAGAATTTCCGCACTTTATGGGCGGGGTGAAGAGCGTCAAACAGCTCAGTGACGACCAGCTCGAGTGGGTTGCGGAAATCGGCGGGGTGCGCAGGCAGTGGCAGGCCAGAATCCTCGAGCAGGTACCCGACCGAAAAGTCGCATGGGCCGCCACAGAGGGCGCAACGAACGCAGGCTCCGTGACGTTCGAAGACCTCGGCGGCGGGCAGACATCGGTACAGCTGTCCTTGGAATATGAGCCCGAAGGGATCGTGGAAAAGGTCGGCGACAAGCTGAACATAGTAGAGAGGCAAGCCGAGAGTGACCTCAACCGGTTCAAAGCCTTCATTGAAGACGAGGGCTACGCGACCGGCGCCTGGCGAGGATCCGTCAGCGAGGGCGCCTCCGGAGGCACGCCCGGCATTGATGAGGCCGCGGGGTCGCGGGGGGACAGTGGCAAAGCCGGGGTCTCGGGCACGGTCATTGCCGGAGTTGGGCTCGCCGCCGCTGCCGCGGCGGGCGTCGCTGCAGCGGCAGGCAACAAGGCCACCGGCCCAGACGCGCCGGCTCAGGCCACGCCATACCCAGAGGTTGAAGCAGTTCCGCCCACCGGCACCGCGGGCAGCGTGTTTCCCGGTGAGGAGTTGCCCCGGGACGCGACTCGTGCCGGGGACGGAGCTGCTGGCCGGCCCGAAGCGAAGCCTTTCGACCAGACCAATGGCCTCATCGACACCGACGGTGATTCGGATGGGACAGCCGTGGGCGACTCCTCCAGCGCGGCCGACCGGGCGGCGGGTACGGAACGCGGGCCAGGCCCTGTCCCGCCCACCGGAGGAAGCCTGGGACAGCACTGACCGCGGACCCAGCAGGATGGGTTCCCGGGCCGTCCTGCTGCCGACGCCGGTCGCGCTGCTTCATCAGGTGGCCCTTGAGGACCTAGGCCAGAGCACCGTCACCGTACGCCGGCGTCGTGTCGTTCTCAAAAACGAAGGATTTCCAGGACACGTCGAATCGGGCACCGGCAGGGCCGCCGTTCGCGAGAATCCTCCTGTCTGCACGCATGAACTACGGAGGATCTTTCCGGGCTGCCCAGGTTCGATGAACAGTTTTTGGGTGTCGGGGTTGGCATTCCGTACCTGGCCGGCGTCGAGTCGGTCCTGCTCCCCGACAGCCAATTTTCCGTTCCCATGCGGCTGGACAAGCGCCTTGCGGCCCTCACCGCGCTCGGAATGGACGGCACCAAGTTGATCGATCCCCTTCCGCGCACTGGCCCCTGAGGGGGTTCGCGCGTATTCTGAACACACGTTTCGTGCGCGAAGGCTGGACAGAAAATGGCGCCGAAGAACCGAACAAGGTTCCGTCTGGCCGCGGCCCTCTGGAGGGTCCTCGGGTTCTTGACTGTGAGCGCGGTCTGCGGCCTATTGGTCGCCAGCCTGGTGGTACCGGGTGTCGCTGCTGCCGGTATTGCGGTCAGGACTTCGATCACCTTCTTCAATGGCCTCCCGTCTGAGCTGGTGGTTGTTCCGCCCTCGCAGTCAACCAAAGTGCTGAGCGCGGATGGGAAAACGATCGCAACCTTCTTCGCGGAGAACCGTGTGAAGGTCGGGTTGGACCGGATGTCCCCGTACATCAAGGACGCCATCGTCGCCATCGAGGACAGCCGCTTCTACGAGCACGCCGGCATCGACCCGCAGGGGATCCTCCGGGCGCTGACCTCCAACGTGGCCAGCGGCGGCCGGCAGGGCGCATCCACACTGACCCAGCAGTATGTCACGAACGTGGTCAATGAAACCCTGATGTCGGAGGGCAGGGGCGACCAGGTCGTCCTCAGCGGGCAGAAGAGTATCGGCGACAAGGTGCGCGAGATGAAGCTCGCCCTCGAACTGGAGAAGAACTACACCAAGGACCAGATCCTTGAGGGCTATCTCAACATCGTGTTCTTTAACCGGGACGCCTACGGCATCGAAGCCGCGGCACGGCATTTCTTCAGCACCACGGCCAAGGACCTCACCCTGCCTCAGGCCGCACTCCTTGCGGGGCTGGTCAACAGCCCCACCTTCTATGATCCGTCCGTCCATCCGGACAACTCCGTCAAGCGGCGCAACCAGGTCCTGGAGGCGATGCTCAAGCAGGGCAAAATCACTCAGTCTGACCACGACGCCGCGGTCGCCGCCGACGTCGGGCTGAAGATCGCTCCCGCGAAGCAGGGCTGCGCCGCAGCGGAAATGGCGCCGTACTTCTGTGACTACGTTTCCCACCTCATCCTCAACAACCCTGCCTACGGCGTGGATGTTGCCGAGCGTGAGAGGAAACTGTTCCGCGGCGGCCTGACCATCACCACGACCCTGAACAGCAGGCTGCAGGGTCCCGCGCAGGCCCAGGTGGACGCCACGGCCGGGCCTAATCCGGACAAGTGGGGTGCCGCGCTCGTTTCCATCCAACCCGGCACGGGCAAAATCCTGGCAATGGCGCAAAATACCGTCTTTCTTCCCAAAGCCGGGAAATTCGATACCCAGCTGAACTTCAACGTCGACTCCAAGGACGCGAACGGCAACGACCTCAACGGCGCCGGCGGCTTCCAGCCCGGGTCCACCATGAAACCGTTCACCTTCGCCGAATGGCTCAACGAGGGCAAATCCCTCGTCGCGGAGGTGGATGCGTCCCGGCGGACCTATCCGCTGGACTTCCCCTGGAAGTCCAGCTGCGGCAAGGTCCTCGGCGCCTACAATACGGCGCAGAAAGCCCTCGGCGCCGCGGATGACCTGCAGAACAACGATGAAGGCTACTACCGCAAGATGCCCGTCAACTACGGCCTCTACAACTCCATCAACACCGCGACCTTCGCCGAGGCCGCCCAGCTGGATTTCTGCGGCATCCAAAAGATGGTGGACGCCGTGGGGCTCCACAGCGGCGTGGACAACGCCCAGGTGAACATGCACCAGCTCGGCAACCTGCTCGGTGCCATCGGCGTGGCCCCGCTCCATCTGGCCAATGCCTTTGCCACCTTCGCCAACGACGGCAAGTACTGCACCCCCATTGCGATCACGGCAGTAACCGACGCGGCGGGAGCGAAGCTGCCGGCCGAGACGAGCAACTGCCGCGACGCCGTCAAACCCGAGGTTGCCAGGGGCGTGAACCTTGTCCTCCAGGACGTGCTGAAGAAGGGCTCCGGCGTCTACATCGCCCCCAAGGTCCAGGACAAGGTCCCGGTGGCAGCAAAGACCGGCACGTCGAACACCAACGGCGCCACCTGGGTCGCCGGCTATACCTCCGGCCTCGCCACGGCTTCCTTCTTCGGCGACACTCTGGAAGGCCAGAAGCGGCCCGGCCGGAACATCACCGTCAACGGCAAGTTCTACAAGGCCATTGACGGGTACATGCTCGCCGGCCCGCAATGGGCCAACTACATGGTTCAGGTCGCCGGACTCTACCCGGCCGCGGCCTTCCCCGCGCCGCCCAAGTCCATGACCAACCCGCCGCCGCCCGGCCCCCAGCAATGACGCCCCCAGACGCACCCGTCGGGGATCGAGGGTTCCGATTAAAGGGGTCTGACGTTTGCTCACTTTGTGCCGGCTGAAAGATTTGCGCCCGGTGCAATACCGGGCGCAAATCCTTCAGCACCAACGCTCACGGAGCAGGTCAGGTGCCAGACTCGGGTTACTTCTTTTCGGGGAGGAACATGGCCTTTTCCAGCGGTGTCACGCTGAGTGATCTGAGCTCGGCGGTCCCGCCTTCTGCGAAGAGGGCCATCTTGTCGGCTCCGGCGTTGGGGAATACCTGGTCGGTGATGGTCCGCAGACCGTCCTGGGCGAATACCTCGACGGAAGAGCGGTCGAGGTAGATCCGCATCGTGATGTTGCCCTTCTTGTCCAAGGTGACGGGGGCGTCCTCAATGGAGGCGAACGCCGGGTGGAAGGCGGTGTTGCCGGAATTTGTGCGGTCAACGAACATCTTCCCGGCCGTGGCGTCGTAACCGATGACGGTGGAAGAGTTTCCGTCGCCGAGCACCGTGATGCCGGATTTTTTCGCCGTGCCGGGTGCGAAGGTGATGTCCACCCGCTGGACCTGGCCGGACGCGGCCGCCGGCAGCTGGTGAACCCCTGCGGGGATCGAGCCGCCCTTCTTGTCGTTGTAGGAGACTTTGCCGTCCAGTTTGTCCACTTGCTTGGCGGCGCTTTGGGTGAGGCGGGGACCATCGGGGGTCTGGGTCAGGTTGACCTCTCGGGGAAGTGCCATGGCGCTGCGCCAGGGGCTGGTGGGGATGTCGTTGGCATAGTCCCAGTTGTTCATCCAGCCCAGCATGACCCGCTTGTTATCGGGCATGTTGCCGAAGGACACGCTGGCGTAGTAGTCGCGGCCGAAGTCCAGCCAGTCGTAGGTCTCGAGGGCCGATATTGCCGGTTGGGAGGAGAGCTCGAATTCGTCCGCGAGGATGTGGCCCCAGCCGAATCGGTTGTTGTCGACGACTTTGATTTGCGCCTGTTGGCCGACGAATTCCTTAACGTTCCATGATGCCCGGTCGAGCGTTTCACTGTCGTTTCCTGTGGCCGTGCGCACCACCTGTCCGTTGACTACCAGGTTCACGGATTCTTCATCGGACCTGGGAACA
Organism: Arthrobacter sp. 05L421; assembly: GCF_056397785.1. Lineage (NCBI taxonomy): Bacteria > Bacillati > Actinomycetota > Actinomycetes > Micrococcales > Micrococcaceae > Arthrobacter > Arthrobacter sp. 05L421. The sequence continues at coordinate 23,086 of NZ_JBFTOC010000025.1, read as the reverse complement.
GCGGCGGTGTCGGTGAGCATGACGTGATCAAGGGTCAGGTGTCCCCACCCGCCGGTGGCCTGGTCAACAACACGCAACTGTGCATTCTGTCCCGCGAATTCGGAGACGTCCCAGCCTTTCCAGTTCAGGACTCCGGAATTGTCTCCCGCAAGAGAGCGGACCACCTTGCCGTTGATGAGCAACTGGGCCGCCAGGGTCTGTCCGGAGTCAGCGGAGCGGTTGCCGCCGCCGACCAGCATGCTCATGAAATTCTTGGTGATGGGGAATTCCGGTGATGTCAGGGTGCCCTGCCGGTCATCGCTCGGCGTGGTGCCGGTCTCGAAGGTGTTAATCCGTTTGGCCCCGATATAGAAGTCCCCGCCGCTGGTGGAGGGCTGGAAATTGGGGGTGAGGTCGCCGGACCCGGACCAGCCGGCGTCGGCCAGTGTTGTCCCGGGGGGAACCTCGAAGCCGTTGAACTTGAGCTCCCCCTCGGGTGGGGTGTTGTCCAGCTTGTCGGAGACTCGCGGGTGTTTGCCGCCGGCCACGAGGAAGTTCAAGTAGTCGTCGGTGACCGTGAAGGTTGGTGACTGCACGGACCCAAGCGGCCAGTCGCCGTCGTTGAAGGAATTAATCAGGCCGGTGGCGCCGAATCCGGTCACCGGGCTCTGGCCGGGAAGAGCGCCGGAGGCGGGGGCGTCACCGAAAGGGCCGTTTTTCCAGTTGCCAGGTTCGTTGTTTACGGTCCAACCGTTGTAGTTTCCGTCGTTGAAACCGGCCAGGACTGTTCCAGGAGGAAGCGCAGCTACGGGTTTGGTCGTTTCGGAGGTGAAGGTGGTGCCGTCGAAATTACCTACGAAGTACTGGCCGGCGGAGCCGCCGGCCACGCCGCCAGGGTTGATGTTGACCACCATGACCCATTTGATGTTTTTCTTGTCGCCGTCCACGGCCAGGGGGAACAGGTCAGGGCATTCCCACTGCCCGCCGGTGGCGTTGGCGGGCCCGAATTCGCTCAACGCGGTCCAGTCCTTGAGGTTGGCGGACTTGTACAGGACGACCTTGTGCTCGGTGGCTTCCACTGCGGTCATGACCCAGTAGCCTCCGCCGCCGGGCTTGTCGTACCAGAAGACCTTCGGGTCGCGGAAGTTGGCGGAGTTCCGGTTCAGGACAGGATTGCCGGAGTACTTGGTCCAGGTCTGGCCGTCGTCGAGGCTGTAGGCCAGGGACTGGGCCTGCAGGCCGCGGTGCGCAGAGGCTTCCTTGTAGGCGCTGGTGAAGATCGCGATCAGTGGAGGATCTTTTTTCGTTCCGAAACCGGACGTGTTGTCCTTGTCGACGACGATGCTGCCGGAGAAGATGTCCTGCTCTGCATCGGTGGAGATCGCCAGGGGCTGCTCCTTCCAGTGGACCAGATCCGTGGACGTGGCGTGGCCCCAGGACATGTTCCCCCAGGTGTTGCCGGAGGGGTTGTGCTGGTAGTACATGTGGTAGACGCCCTTGTAGAAAACGAGTCCGTTGGGGTCGTTCATCCAGTTTTTTGCGGGCGTGTAGTGAATGGCCGGCCGGTAGGGTTCGTCCCCGGGGCCCGTCGCGGCCGACGCCGGCAGGGAACCTGCCAGTGCCGCGGCCAGCGTCAGTCCCGCGAGTGTCAGTGCAGAAACGGCATGCGTCCTGCGGGTGGTCGTTCTCTTCATCTGCTTGTTTTCGCCCTTCGTTGCGCGTGTCTGCAATAGACAACGTTGTCAGTGCGAAGGACGCTAAGTGATGTCCAGCGGACAAGTCAACGGTTCCTGGCCGGGGCGCCATCCCTCTGCTGAGGCGGGCGAGGCGTTGGGCGGGCAGCACAACGCTCCCCACCAACGGACGGCTTGGGGAGGATGTTTTTAGCCGTCGATTTCCTTCAGCCCTCTTAGGGAGCCTGCTTGCGGTATTACCGCAAGGCTGGAAATGACGGAGACGTGGCTGCGGGCTATTCCACGGGCAGGAGCCAGGTCAGCTCCGAGGTGTCGCCTTCGATGTGGCGGGCCAGCTCCTCGTTGAACCTGGCGCCGTAATCGGCGCGGATGTGTTCCTGGAATGCGGCTTCGTCGCTGTAGACCTCGAAGACAAAGTACTCCCGGGGATTTTCTTCCCGCGTGTAGGGAAGGAACAGTTCGTTGCCCTGTTCCTGACGGACGTGCCGGGTCAGTTCGAGCATCATCTCGGCGACACGGACTTCACTGCCGGGTTTGACGGTGAACTCGGCGTAGAGGGTTTTGGTCATCATGATCCCTTTCAGGTCAAGGTCTTCGGCGGAGTGTTCGGGAGGTTCCCCGGCGTCAGGCCGGAGGACGGAGTTCCCCGGAGCCCCTTTGTATCAGCTCAGACGGGACAACATAGGTTTGCGGAGCCTGCTGGTCGCCGTCAATCCTGGCCAGCAGCCGCTCCGCTGCCAGCTTCCCGATCCGCTCGGGGTGCTGGGCGATGACTGTCACCCCGGGATCCATCATGTCGGCAAGCGTGAAGTCATCGAACCCTACTAAGGCCACGCGTTTGCTTAGCCCGAGCTCTCTCAGAGCGCGCATGGCGCCGAAGGTGATGAGGTTCTGGCTGGAGAAGATCGCGGTCGGTGGTTCCCCGGCAGTGAGGAGCTCCAGCGCGGCCAGCCTCGCCGATTCCTCGTCGTGAAGGTTTTCACGGACGGGAATCGTCGAGGTGGGAATGCCCTGCCGGCCGATTTCCTCCATGAACCCCCGCCGGCGTTCCCGTGCGGTCTGGATGTCTGTGCGGTCCCCCAGGTAGGCGAGTTTGGTGTGGCCCCGGCTGATCAGGTGTGCGGCCGCTTTGGCGGCGCCTGCGGCGTTGTCGGTCACGACGGCGTCTGCTTCGATCCCTACCGGTTCACGGTCGATGAAGACCAGGGGCAGATCACGGGAGTGCTCCGGGATCGCGTACGCCTGGCTTCGGGCGATCGGCGTGAGGATGAGCCCGTCGACGCGCCGGCCAAGAAATGCCGTAACAATGGCCTGCTCCCGCCGGGGGTCATCATCGAGGCTGGCGGCAAAAACCGCGATCCCCCTGGCCCCCAGCGCATCTTCTATTGCCCGGTTGATCTCACCGCTGAAGGGGTTGGAGACACTCGGCAGCAGGAGCCCAATGGAGAGCGTCCTTCTGCCCGCGCGCCGCAGGCTGCCGGCCGCCATGTCCAGCTGGTAGTTCAGTTGCCGGGAAGCGCTGAGTACCTTCTCACGGGTGGCGTTCGACACTCCAGGTTCGTCATTGATGACCCGGGAGACGGTCTTAATCCCGACGCCGGCGAGTGCGGCCACGTGGCGCATCGTCGGGCGGCTGGCGGAAAGGGCCGGCTGGCTACGATCGGACATCGTTGTCAAGAAAATCGCTCCTTCTAAGTTGCATCTATTGACTCTCTAGTGTGATGCTGCTTACATCGTACATGACATCGTTGTCGAGGCCAGTGAGGGCCTCAAACACCAGGAGATTCAATGTTGAGTTCCAAAGCACCCCGTTCAACGGCCACCCGCCTGTTCGCTGCCGGAGCAGTACTGACCCTGGGAGCGCTTAGTCTTTCTGCCTGTGGCGGGAGTTCCCCCTCCACCTCATCAACCCAAAGCGGGTCCGCTGAAAAGGTCGGCGTCTCCCTGATCGTTAAGACCACGACCAACCCGTTCTTCGTCTCCATGCAGGACGGGGCAAAGAAGGCCGCCGAAGCCGGCGGCGTGGACCTGAAGCTCGCAGCCGGCAAGGCTGACGGCGACGAGGACACCCAGATCCAGGCCATCGAGAACGCCATCTCCAAGGGCGACAAGGGCATCCTGATCACCCCCAACGGCCCGTCCGTAGTGGACGCCCTGAAGAAGGCCAAGGACGCCGGGCTCTTCGTCATCGCCCTGGACACCCCGCCGGATCCCGCCGACGCCGCCGACATCACCTTCGCCACGGACAACTTCGCCGCCGGCGAGCTGATCGGCAAATGGACCGCAGCCCAGCTGGACGGAAAAAAGGCGACCATTGCGCTCGTCGATCTCTTTGACGACAAGGTCGTATCGGTTGATTACAACCGGGACCAGGGCTTCCTGACCGGCCTTGGTATCGACACCGCGGACAAGAAGAAGAACGGCGACGAAGCCAAGACCGGCAAGTACACCGGCGGCAAGGGCGGCGACTACGAGATCGTCGGCAGCCAGGCCTCCCAGGGTGCCGAGGACGGCGGACGCACCGCCATGGAAACCCTCCTCGCCAAGAACCCGAACATCAACGTCGTCTACACCATCAACGAACCTGCAGCAGCGGGTGCTTTCGAGGCACTGAAGGCCGCCGGTAAGGAAAAGGACGTGCTGGTGGTTTCGGTGGACGGCGGCTGCACGGGCGTTAACAATGTCAAGGCCGGCGTCATCGGCGCCACGGCCCAGCAGTACCCAGTCAAGATGGCCGAACTGGGCGTGAAGGCCATCGTCGACCTCGCCAAGTCCGGCCAGAAGCCGGCCAACTCCCCGGGGCTGGACTTCTACAACACCGGCGTCGAGCTCGTCACCGACAAGCCGGCCGACGGCGTCAAGAGCATCACCACCACCGAGGCCTCCAACATCTGCTGGGGAAAATAACACACCCAGCTTCACTACGGGGCGGGAGGCCGGAGCCAGCTATCGGCCTCCCCGCCCCGCATCTACCGAGCTAGCTCCGCTCTAGCAACCATCACGGAAGATCAGGACCAATCGTGACCCAGCAACAGACCGCCGGCCCGCCCAGCGCCGGGCATGCCGATCTGGCGGAGGAATTCCTCGACCGCCAGACACCGCTCAGCCGGATCCGCAATTTCCTCCACCGCTACCCCGCTGCCAGCCCCGCCCTCGTACTTCTCATCGCGGTGGTCGTGTTCGGCCTCCTCAATGACAGGTTCCTGCGGGTTGAAAACCTCTCCCTGATTACCCAGCAGGTCTCCGTCGTCGGCACCCTTGCCATTGCCCAGACCCTCATCATTCTCACCGCGGGCATCGACCTTTCCGTCGGGGCAGTCATGATCCTTTCGTCCATGGTCATGGCCCAGCTCGCCGTCAACAACGGAGTGCCCGCGCCTCTCGCGCTGCTCGCGGGCCTGGTTGTCGGACTCGCCGCCGGAGCCCTGAACGGGTTCCTGGTCACCAGGTTCCGGCTCCCGCCGTTCATCGTCACCCTCGGCACACTGAATATCTTCGTCGCCCTGACCCTGCTCTACTCCAACGGAGCGACAGTGCGCGGCTCGGCCATGCCGGCCCTGCTGACCTGGACCGGAACCACCTTCCCGGTGGGCCCGGTCAGGATCTCCACCGGCGTCGTCGTGATGCTCCTGCTCTATATCGCCATCGCGTTCATCCTCGGCAAAACCGCCTGGGGCCGGCACGTCTACGCCGTGGGCGATGACAAGGAAGCCGCCCGCCTGGCCGGCATCGCGGTGAACAAGGTCCTCATGAGCGTCTACCTCGCTGCCGGCGCCGTCCTGGCCGTCGGCGCCTGGATCCAGATCGGCCGGACCAACGCAGCCAGCCCCAACGCCGGCGTGGACCTGAACCTGGACTCCATCACCGCCGTCGTCATCGGCGGAACCAGCCTCTTCGGCGGCCGCGGCTCCGTCTGGGGAACCCTCCTCGGTGCCCTGATCGTCGGCGTCTTCCGCAACGGCCTCTCCCTCGCCGGGCTGGACGTGCTCTACCAGACCCTCGCCGTAGGCGTCCTGATCATCGTCGCCGTCTCCGTCGACCAGTGGATCCGAAAGGTCAAGTCATGACCACGACAGAAATTACCACCCCCCACGTCGCCACCCGTGAGCCCATCCTGCAGGCCAGGAACCTCGTCAAGACCTTCGGCCGCGTCGTGGGCCTGGACGGCGTCAGCCTGGACCTGTATCCGGGCGAAGTCCTGGCGATCATCGGCGACAACGGTGCAGGCAAATCCACCCTCATCAAGTGCCTCACCGGTGCAGAGATTCCCGATACGGGCGAACTGATGGTGTCCGGGCAGCCGGTCCACTTCAAGCGGCCCCAGGACGCGAGGGTCCATGGCATCGAAACGGTGTACCAGAACCTTGCCGTCTCGCCGGCCCTGGACGTCGCCTCCAACCTCTTCCTCGGCCGGGAAGAACGGCGTGCAGGACTCCTCGGGAGCGTGTTCCGGATGCTTGACACCAAAGGCATGCGCACGAAAGCCAAGCAGGAGCTGACCCGGCTGGGCATCTCCACCCTCCAGGACGTCACCGTGCCGGTGGAGAACCTCTCCGGCGGCCAGCGGCAGGCTGTCGCGGTGGCTCGCGCCGCGGCGTTCGGTTCCAAGGTGGTCGTGCTGGACGAACCGACGGCGGCACTTGGCGTCCGTGAATCCAACCAGGTCCTGCAGCTGGTCCGGGACCTCCGGGACCGCGGCCTGCCAGTGATCCTGATCAGCCACAACATGCCCCACGTGTTTGACGTCGCGGACAGGATCCACATCCAGCGCCTCGGCAAGTGTGCCGCCACCATCACCCCGCAATCACACACCATGACCGATGCGGTTGCGATCATGACCGGTGCAGCCACCGCCTAAGCAACTGCTGCCGCCATGCCAGTCCGCGGACCGGGTTACCCGTCCGCGGACTGATATGGCTCGGATAGGCCCCGCCATAAGCTTCCACGAGAGACAGACCATGGATTACCTCACAACAGCCCGGCACGACGCTCACCAGACGCTCGACGTCATGGTCGTAGGCGAAGCGCTGATCGACGTGGTCACCACGTCAGACGACAAAGTGGAGCACCCAGGCGGCTCGCCGGCCAACGTCGCCTACGGACTTGGCCGCCTCGGCGTAGCCACAGGTCTGCTCACCGCCATTGCCCAGGACACACGGGGAATCTCCATCGAAAACCATCTCCGCAGCGCGGGAGTCATACTTCTGCCCGGATCGAAATCCCTCACTCGGACCGCCTCGGCGACAGCAACCCTTGCACCGGACGGCTCCGCCCGGTACGACTTCGACATCTCCTGGGACCTTGCCCCGACAGCCCCCGCCTACTTCCCGAAAATACTGCACACCGGATCCATCGCCACTTTCCTTAGCCCCGGTGCCGGCGCCGTGAAATCGCTGCTCGAACAGGCCCACAGACACTGCATGATCACTTATGACCCGAATATCAGACCGGCCCTGCTCGGCAGCCACGGGGAAGCGAAAGCCACCTTCGAGGAGCTCGTGCCCTTAGCCGACGTCGTCAAACTCAGCGACGAGGACGCCCAGTGGCTTTACCCCCAAAAAAGCCTGGACGAAACCGCAGCCCACATCCTCGGTTTGGGCGCGGAACTCACCGTCATCACCAGGGGCGCCGAAGGCTCACAATTCACCACCTCCGCCGCCAACATCAGCATTCCGGCCGTGAAGTCCAACGTTGCCGACACCATCGGCGCCGGGGACGCCTACATGTCCGCGCTAATCCTGGGCTTTCTCACCCAAGGAACCGAAGGCTTCGCCCCGGCCGTCCTGGAACAGCTCGGACACACCGCGGCTGCAGCAGCTGCCATTACCGTGCAGCGCCCGGGAGCGAACCCCCCGACCCTGGAGGAACTCAACGCTGCAATCGGGGCCTTCCCCGTGGCCCAATACGCGGGCTCTTGAAGCACATCATCAAATGAGTGGTTGTCGCATACGACCATTCACGGGAGTGTCCTTCTAATGGTGGATCCACGGTTGAACGCACACTCCCCGTCAGGCGCCTTGGGCCCTGACGGTGTTGGTGATGCTGCTGACTACTTCCCCGTTCAGGGTTGTATTGATGTCTGCTGAGCCAACGGACTACCTTCCCGGGACGCGGAGGGGACGAATGCCCCTTCCAAACTGACCGCCGGGAGGGTTATATACAACCGCTGCCACGCGGGGTAGGTTCAAGGCAGGACCCTGTGTGCCGGTTTCTTCCCGTGGGACCCGCCTTCCGGCCTTGTGCACGGCCTGGAAGTGACGCCGCTGTAGCCACATGGCGGCCCAACATGCACCCTGAGGAAAGAGCCTGACCATGGCCACCTCGCATTTCCAGCAGTTCCTTCACGACGCAACTTTCCCTGCCCCCGACACCGACAGCCCCCTGGGTCCGGACTGTCTTTATGGGCTGTACACAAGCTGGTGCCTGCTCCAGGGCAGAACACCCAGGCCCGCCGCGGCCTTCCGGGCAGGGATGCGCCTGTGCCGGGTCAATGTCCACAAGGGCCGGTTGAGGATGAAAGGGCGCGCCGCAGCGGATTACATCCTCGCCAGCTACCCGTACGCCGGCTGATCATGTCCCTCGGAGTTCCCGGCTTCCTCCCCCACGGCACCGGGCGGCCGCCCGGCGTGCTGCCGGTGATGTGCGGCAACTGCGGCACAGACCGCCATCTCGCCATCAGATCCGTTACCCACCTCCCCGACCAACCGTCCGATATCGTGATGGTTATCCACACGTGTAGCCGGTGCCTGCGCTTCAGTGAACATCCTGCCTGGGTCGCTGGCCTGTCCATGGTCCTGGGCCGGATGGAACAAACAGGCGACGTGCTGATACTCGGCGGCCACTACATGCACTGCGGACAGCCCATGAAAAAGGCCGGCTCCGAACCGTGCCGGCTGACCGCACCCCGGTCCACCGAAAGCCCGGCCGAGGACAACCTGGAGGTATACCTCTCCATGCGGGTCCTCAGATGCGTCTGCGGCTTCCAGATGGAACTGCCTGAATGACCGGCTCACTGCAGCCGGCATCCGGCCCGTACCAGGCCCTTTCGAGGATCCGCGCGGGGCGGGACGGGGAAGCTCTTGAGATATCAGGCGCCGAGCCGCAGTGGCGGCGGCGGTGTTCCAGGGTGCGCGCAGAAAAGGAGGGACCGGAGCCCACCTCCACGGAGCCTGCGCGCACAACACCGTCGGATGCTTCTGCTCCGGGACCTCGAAGACCTCAAAACCATGCCTCAGCGGTACGAGGCTGAACGAAGCGACCGTAACGGAAATCAACACTTATGAAAGGGATGAACACCATGACCGAACCGGCCATCTCCCCTATCTTCGCGAAGCACAAACTCCGTGAAGTCATCGAAGGACAAAGCCTGCGGCTGGCCGACACCAGCTTCGCCGTCGTGGCCAAACACCGCCGGCACCGCCTCATCCACCTCGATCTGGAGGCAGACGACGGGTCGCTCTCCACCCTGATTGGCGTTCCGGGGGCGCGCGTCAGCCTGTGCGAGGTAGCGGCTCCGATACAGCAGTAGGGCTGCTGCTCCGCCAGCGTCGGAGGATCCGAAGATGGGCACACTGTCTCCGGACTCGGACCCCTCCTGCTCGGGCGTGCTCCGTTTTCCCGATTGGGGTCGGCTCATTGAAGCAAGGATCCTAACGGTTCGTGCGGGGTCAGCGGCAGCACATCGGCGGTTCGGCTCCGTCCCGTGCATCGAATCCACGTTGCCATAGCGGCCCGGCTGGCTATTTGCAGCAGGGGCGCCCATGCTGGTCAGGAGTGAAGCGAAAGGCTGGTCGAGCCAAGGCCCCCGATACGTGCAACTCAGCGCCGGTCAGTTCGTTCGATCGGCGCTTTGTCGGGCCGTTACGCAGTCAGCGGCTTCGATGAACGCCGGTCCGAAACGCTAACCGCGAACGCCGGCCATGATCACGGCTCATGCTGGCCCTGGGCCGCCCTTCGTGATTGACCTTTGTTCCGCGGAGGGGAGGCAGTCCTCGATGCCCCTCGACCCCGGCCCACGTCCCGGGCGGCTGTCTGCTTCTGGCCCAGCGGGCCGCCGGGTTCAGCGCAGCTTTGACGACGCACTCGCCCCGCTGCGCCTGACCCGGCCGCAGTCACCGCCCTCAAAGCCCTGTCACCGCGCCCCTCATGTGAGGTTAGGGCTTCCTACAGTGAGGGCATCCTGGAATTCCGTGTCCCGGTACCCGCTCAGGAACCGCCCGAAACACGGGAAAGTCTCTATCGTCCGGGCCTAGACGCGGACCCCTCGTCCGCGGCGGCCTGCACCGCCGTTCGTTCCCGCAGTCCCCGGGCTGGCGGCACTGGCCGAAGTGCTCTTCGCCCGCTGCTCCCTTGTCCTGGCCGCCGCGAGCTCTCCTTCGAGGCGCCTGTTGGCCGCTTCAAGTTCAAGGACGAGGCGGATGCCGGCCAGGTTCAGGCCGTCATCGAGCAGGGCGCCGATCCTGCGCAGGATCTCCAGGTCCTGCTCGCTGTACCGGCGGGTTCCACCGACCGTCCGGCCCGGTTCCAGCAGTCCCCGGCGCTCATACAGCCGCAGGTTCTGCTGCCCGGTCCCGACCAGCTCCGCTGCCACGGAAATGGCATAAACAGCCGCGCTTCTCCCCGGATTCCGTTCCATCCCGGCCCCTTCATAAAACCCAAAAAAACGTCTTGCACCAGTCTGGCACCAGTGCTATAAAAAATCTATACCAGCCACGACACATAAATGGCCGGACGGAATGAGAAGAAATCGACTGCAAGGAGTGAGAAGACCATGCTGATGCGTACCGACCCGTTCCGCGAGCTTGACCGGCTCGCCCAGCAGGTCCTCGGCACCACGGCCCGGCCCGCGGCCATGCCTATGGACGCGTGGCAGGAGGGCGAAGAATTCGTCGTCGCTTTCGACCTGCCCGGAGTCGCCGCGGACTCGGTGGACATCGACGTCGAACGCAACGTCCTCACGGTCAGGGCCGAGCGCAAGGACCCGAAAGGTGAAGACACCGAGTTGATCGCCGCCGAACGTCCCCGCGGTGTCTTCAGCCGCCAGCTCATCCTCGGCGACGCCCTGGACACCGAAGCGGTGAAGGCCAGCTACGACGCCGGGGTCCTGACGCTGCGGATCCCCGTGGCCGAGAAGGCCAAGCCGCGCCGCATCGAGATCACCTCCGAGAAGAACGAGCCACAGGCAATCAACGCCGCCTGATCCACCCCGGGGGGAGGTCAGGCCCGCCGGACCGGGAGCACTGCGACCGGCCGCCAGTTAGTAAAGGGCGATGCAGAGCAGCCACGCCACCGCGCCAGTTGCGCAGCGAAAAGCGGCCCCCCGACAGTGCCTCCCGCACGGTGGTCCCCGGTCTCCAAGCCGGGGACCACCCGCACACCCCGCCTCCGGTGATCGTGGAGTTCCAGGAACTGATTGCCAAAGATCCGGATGTCCTGCTCTACATGACGGAGATGATCGAGCAGGTTCCGAAGTTGAAGCCCTACCGCAAAGGGCATCTCACCAGCGTTGACCAGATGCTCCGTGCACGCCCGGGACGAGTCGGTGGATCACTTTGTCAGCGGAACGGTGGACCAGGCGTTCTTGATCCGAACGCACCTCTCGTGCGGGTTCGCTCGAAGCTTGCGACCGCCAAGTCCTGAGGACGACGCTACGGCTGCGGCCCGGCTGCTGACGGTTTAGGGGCAGGTCGAGTGCTGGGTTGGTCAGCAGCATTGCGGGCACGGTGGACCCGGTATTCATGCCAGGTGAGCCAGACAATGAAGATGTCGAAGGCGGTCAACACGACCATCCCCCAGGTGAAGGCGACCAGGAGCTGATAGCTCTGGTAGGCAATGAAGGCCAGCAAAAAGGCGATCATCCACGGGTAGGCCCACAATTTGTCCCTCAGCACCGCCCAGACGAGGACCACCTTGACCAACCCGTGCAAGAGCAGATAGACCGCACCGAAGAGCGTCGCCGACACAGTCATGGCCCCGGCCCAGTGCACCAGGGTGGTGGCAACAAGGTCGTGCGGGTCTTCGGAGAGTTCATGCTGGGTCAGAAAATGGACCACAGAGGCCATCTGGGCGGGCGACACCAGCAGCAGGAGAACCCCTCCCACCAGTTCCAGCACCCCGTCCAGCCCCTTAAGAGCCAAGCTGATTTTGAATATTTGGTCCAACGTGGTCGTGCCGGTGCTTGTCTCCGCCATTTTCACTCCTCCAGCGCCCGCGAACACGGTACTCAGCGGAGCTCTGATCATAACTATTCATGGCCGATAGGCAGGTCAGGGGTCGATCCGGCGTATCTCGATCGGCCAAAGCTTGGCCTCTCCTAGTTTGCCAGCGATTTCCACGGCGCGGGACATGTCCTGGCGAAAGCAAATCCTGGACACAATCCTCGGCCAGGCCCCAGTCGCCCGTGACGCGGATGAGGGTTGCGGTGATCCGTGCCGTCTCACCGGCGGACGCGGCCTCCACGACGGCCCGGACGTCCGTCAGTTCCGGCGCCAGGTCCCCCCGCCTTGACCAACGCCGTCCTCGGGGCGAATCACTACTCCCCGAGCGGCCGCACAGGCCTGATCTCGATCTTGCCGAACCTGGCCATGGTGTGCTTGGACGCCACCTCGACAGCCTCATCAAGATCCGCACAGGCGATGATGTCATAGCCCGCGATCCATTCCTTCGTCTCCGCGAACGGCCCGTCCGAAACCACCACGTCGCCCCCGCGCACCACTACCGTTGTTGCGTCCTCGACAGGACGGAGCCCAACGCCGCAAAGCCTTCGGCACACCCCAAATCATCAACGGCTAGCCGCTTCCTTGTGCTCGTGCTGCGGCCCTCAGCAGAGCTCCGAAGCACGAGCACCCTATCCGTCTCAAAACCTGACGGCTGCAGGAGCAGCGGCGGGAAGCAAGGGAGGGCTGGCGCCTACGTATTGACCGGCAGGTAGGTATTAACTGGCCGGCCGGTGGTTCCGTACTCGAGGTGCAGGGTCACGCGGTCCTTGCGTTCGAGCTCGCTCAGGTATCGCTGCGCCGTAGGCCGGGATATGCCGATGAGGTCCGAGACATCCTGCGCGCCCAGGGGCTGGCCGGCCGCGGCCACGGCATCGAGAACCTTTTGCATGGTCGGCGGGAGGCGCCGCGCGGAGCTGGAACCCGCGATGGGCGCCACAGAAGCCCGCCGTGAGGCAAACAGCGCGTCAATGTCCGTCTGCCCCGTGATCCGCCGTGACAACGCGTCCGCGCGCCACCTCTGATACGCCTGCAACTGCTCGGCGAGCTGCTCGAACCCGAACGGCTTCACCAGGTAGTACACCGCTCCGCCGCGCATCGCCGCACGCACCGTCCCTACATCCCGCGCCGCGGTGATAATGATGACGTCTACGTCCTCGCCTGCCTCGCGCAATGACTGGAGGAGCGAGATGCCGTCCTCGTCCGGGAGGTAGACATCCAAGAGCAGGAGGTCGGGGCGCTCCCGCGCGATCGCGGCACGCGCCTCGGCGACGGTGTGCGCCTCACCGACGCACTCGTACCCCGGAACATGAGCCACCTGGGCGGCATGCAGCCGCGCCACACGGAAGTCGTCGTCGACAACCAGCACCCGGATCATTCTTCAACCCCAATTTTCGGAATCCACACTTCGAAGCGTCCGCCCGGTCCGGCGAACACATCCATCGTGCCACCTGCGCGGCGCACAATCCTCGCCACGAGCGCCAGGCCAATGCCGCGCCGCAGGCCCGGGCCACCGGCGTGGCCCGCCCGTTCTGTTTTTGTCGTATAGCCGTCGCGTACGACGTCGTCTACCGCCTCCGCGGGCACGCCCGGTCCGGTGTCCGTCACCGACACAAAAACGCCCGAGGAATCATCCAAGGCAAGCGTCACTGCGTGGGGCCCCGGGAGGCTGGAGACGGCGTCGATTGCGTTGTCCAGCAGGTTCCCCACGATTGTCAGGAGGTCCTGCGTTCCGAGCCCCGGTTCGCGGAGGAGCGATTCGTCGGACACAGCCACGCGCACATCCTGCTCCGCCGCTACCGTGATCTTGGCATAGATGAGCGCCGCGAGCTCGGGCGGCTCGATCCGTGCGCGCAGTCCCTCGCCGAGGGAGCGCGACGTGTCCGCGATGCCCGCGATGAAGGTGCGTGCCTGCCCGATATCGCCCAGATGGAGGAGGGCGCCCACCGTGTGCATGCGGTTGGCGTACTCGTGCTCCTGCGCGCGCAGGGCAGCCATGAGCCCTTCCAGTGCACGCAGGTCCCGCACTAGCGCTTCCACTTCGGTGCGGTCGCGAAGGGTCACGACAGCGCCCACGCTCCGGCCGCCAACGCTTACCGGCATGCGGTTGGCCACAAGAAGGGAATCGTCAGTGATGATCGTCTGGTCAGCGCCGGGCGCCTCACCCGTGAGGACGTCGCGGAGCCGTCCCTCGGGGATGAGCTCCTCCAGCGGGCGGTCGAGCAAAGTATCTTCGAGGCCCAGGAGGCGCCGGGCCTCGCCGTTAATCACGGTGACCCGGCCGGCGTCGTCGATTCCCACCATGCCCTCGCGGATGCCGTGCAGGAGGGCCTCCCGTTCCTGGAGGAGCGAGGCGATTTCCGCAGGCTCGAGACCGAACGTGGCGCGCTTGATGGCCCGTGCCAGCAGGAACGAACCTGCACCGCCGATCAGGAGGATGAGCACCGAGGAGCCTCCAACGATGCCAGCGTCCCGCTCGAGCTCCATGCTGACGGTGGTCTCAAGGATGCCCACCGAGACCTGTCCGACGACGTCCCCCGATGCGTCCAGGATCGGTGCCTTGGCGTTGGCCGAGTCGCCGAGACTGCCGCGGTCGGTACCCACGTGGGTCTGGCCGTCGAGGACCGCGACAGGCTCCTCGAGGCGCTTCCCGATGAGCGACGGGGTGGGGTGCGAGAAACGAATCCCGTACCGGTCGGTGACCACCACGTAGTCCGTCTGGGCGCGGGTGCGAACCTGTTCAGCCACCGCCTGGATCTCGTGGCCGGCAACGCCGCGGGCCACGCCCGTGGCCACCTCCGGCATCTGTGCCACCGATTCCGCGACGCCCAGGGCACGCAGGCGGAATTGCTCGTCGAGTACCTGGCCGGTGATGCGGTTCGTCACCAGGCCGCCGAGGGCCACTGTGACCACGATCAGCACCAGCGTCCACACGAGAATCTGCGATGCGAGCGGCCGGGCACCCCACCAAGCCCGGGCGCTGCTCACTGCTGGCCCCGGACGGCGTTCAGGGCGGCCCGGACGGCACTTCGAGCAAAAGGTTCAAAAGATGAATGAAGGCTAATAACCCTCACAAGGCACGCAAGCGTGGCCGTACTACGGCAGTCGTTTCTAGGGTGGGTGCACTGATCATGACTCATGTCACACGGCACGAAGTTTGCGAGGCATGACTAAAGGATCCACCGGACAATGGCGTCGCCGCAAATGAGGCGGCCGGCGTCGACTCAACAGAGAGGCTTTACGCCATGGGTGTAAACCATCGAATTCGCCCACGAGGGGATGCCGGCGACGATGCCGGCATTGAGATCACGGGGCTGACCAAGCGCTACCTCACGCCAAAGGGGGAAACCTTTACGGCGATCCGGGACGTTGCGCTTTCCGTGGAGCCCGGGCAGTTCTGCTCGATCGTCGGCCCCACGGGCTGCGGCAAGTCGACCACCCTGGCCCAGGTTTCCGGGCTGGAACGTCCCAGCGAGGGCTCCGTGCGCGTCGGCGGCAACACCGTCGAGGGTGTCACGGACGGGGTGAGTTACATGTTCCAGGCGGATGCGCTCTTCCCCTGGAAGAGCGTGCTCAGCAACGTGATGATGGGACCGATCCTGCTCGGAACCCCGAAACGCGAGGCCATCCTGCTCGCCAGGGACTGGCTGCGCCGTGTGGGGCTTGCGGGTTTCGAGGACCGCTACCCGCATCAGCTCTCGGGCGGCATGCGCAAGCGCGTTGCCATGGCCGCAGCGCTCATCAACAACCCGAGGATCCTGCTCATGGACGAGCCGTTCGGTGCCCTCGACGTGCAGACCAAGGCCATCATGCAGAACGAACTGCTGAAGCTCTGGGAGGAGTTCCGGCCCTCGGTCCTGTTCATCACGCACGACCTCGACGAGGCCGTAGCACTCTCCGACCGCGTGGTCATCATGACCAGCAGCCCCGGCACCGTCAAGGACGTCTTCGACATCGATCTGCCCCGGCCGCGCGGCAACGTCCAGGAAATCCGCCACGAGGAACGCTTTCTTGAGCTTCAGGGCAAGATCTGGGAATCGCTTAAAGACGAGGTCACCCGTGCCTACGCCCGATCGGCAGGTGCAGCAGCATGACCACTCTTGTGCAAGGGGAAAAGGTGAACCCGCAGGAGCAGCAGGCAGCGGCCGTGCAGTCCGGAAAAGCGTCGCACCGGCGCCGCGTGACTGCCATCTGGGTGGGCCGCGCCGCCCTCGCAGTGGCTGTGGTGGGCGGGTGGCAGTGGTTTACCGAGGAAGGCTGGGTGGACAAGTTCTTCTTCGGCCAGCCTAGCGAGATCTGGAACAGCCTGGTGATGCTCTTCACGGAGGGAACAGCGTTCGGGACAATCTGGGAGAACCTCGGGGTCACCATGGAGGAAGCGGTTCTCGGTTTCTTGCTCGGCACGTTCGTCGGCGTGGTGCTCGGGATCCTGCTGGGCTCGAACAAGTACCTTTCAGCCGTCGTCGGCCCGTATATCCGGATCGTCAACTCGATCCCCCGCATCGTCCTCGGCTCGATTTTCATCGTGGCCTTCGGCCTCGGCGTGTTCCCCAAGGTCCTGCTCGCCGCGGTGCTGGTGTTCTTCGTCGTCTTCTTCAACGCCTTCCAGGGCGTGCGTGAGGTGGACCAGAACCTCGTCGCGAACGTCCGAGTGCTCGGGGCATCCCCGGTCCAAGTCGCGGTTCACGTGACCATCCCCTCGGCGATGACGTGGATCATCGCAAGCCTCCATACAGCCTTCGGGTTCGCGATTATCGGTGCCTTGGTCGCGGAGGTGCTCGGTGCCCAGCAGGGTATCGGCCTGATCATCAGCCAGGCCCAAGGCACCTTCGATCCGAACACGGTATTCGCGTGCATGGTGATCATTGCCGTGATCACGCTCGCGGCCGAATACCTGATCGGCCTGCTGGAACACTCACTCCTCAAGTGGCGGCCGCCAAACCGTTCCGAAGCCCAGGCCATCTGAAGAAATTTTTCACCCGCTAGCAAAGCAATATCCACGAAGAGAATAAGGAAAGTGCCCCAATGATGAAGCACAGAATCTACGCCACCGCCGCCCTGGGAGTCGTTGCGCTCAGCCTGGCCGCCTGCGGCGGCAGCACCTCGGCCAGCTCCACCGCCGCAAGCGGTTCCGGCAGCACGGCGTCTGCGGACACCTCGACGATGCCCACGGTCAAGCTCATGGTCGGCGGCATCGACAAGCAGATCTACCTTCCGTACCAGCTCGCGGAAAGCCTCGGCAACTACAAGAAGTACGGAGTGAATGTCGAGCTCTCCACGGAGCAGCACGGCGGCGTCGGCGCAGAGGAAGCCATGGCGTCCGGACAGGTGGACATGGCCGGGGCGTGGTACATCCACACCGTCGACTTCCAGTCCAAGGGCAAGAATGTCATCGACCTCGTGCAACTCTCCAGCGCCCCGGGCGAGCGCATCATGTGCAGCCCCAAAGCCAACGTCCACTCGGCGGCGGACCTCAGGGGCAAGACCGTCGGTGTGACCGACCTCGGCTCCGGAACCGATGAGCTCACCCAGTTCATCGCTGCCAAGGCCGGAGTCACGAAGAAGGACTACCACACCATCGCCGTGGGCGCTGGCTCCACTGCCATCGCTGCAATCCAGCGCGGGTCCGCTGACTGCGTCATGACAACTCAGCCCACCGTCGGCGCGCTCGAGAGCAAAAACCTGGCCGTCTCCGCGATCGACCTCGCGACCTCGGACGGCACCAAGGCCGCGCTCGGCGGCTCCTGGCCGGCGGCCAGCGTCCTTGCCCAGTCCGACTGGGTCAAGTCTCACGAGGATGAGGCCCAGAAGGTTGTGAACGCCCTCGTTGACACCATGCACTGGATCAGCACCCACTCGGCGGCCGATATCGCGGACAAGCTGCCCACCTCTTTCGTCCAGAACAGCACCATCTCCAAGGAGATGTACGTCAAGGCGCTGGACACCGACAAGGGGCAGTTCCTGCCCGACGGACTCATGCCCGCCGGCGGCCCCAAGACGATCTTTGCAATGGAGCAGGAGAACGGCGTGGACACATCCAAGGTCACCTTCGGCGGCACGTTCACCAGCAAGTACGCGGAGGCCGCGCTCAAGCTCGAGGGCTACACGCCCACCACGACGCTGGCCGGCTCCGACGGATAACGCCGCCGGCTGACGACTATGCAGTAAGGATCGACGACGGGCCCCACCTTCAGCGCGAAGGTGCGGGCCCGCCATCGTGCGAGGGGGCGTTCCGCTCTGAGCGGGCGGGAACCGCTGGGGCCGACGCGGAGCGGGTACAGGACGTCCTCCATGCGGGGGGCGACTTCGGCCGAGGGTTCTGGCTGTGCCGGTTCTTCCGGTTTTGCTGCGTCGGCCATGAGTTGGTCAATGCGTGCCGAGCCCGTCTGGCGGCTTTGAGCGCGTCGGCGTGCTTGAAGGGTTCCGCCGGTGCTTTATCTGCCTGTTCGACGCGCGACCCGGTACGGTTCACACCGCCATCGCGCGGGTGGTTAGGCTGGGTGGATGGCGACAGTTATTCTCGTGCGGCACGGCCGCACCACAGCCAATGCCACTGGACTGCTGGCCGGTCGGGCCGTCGGCGTCAGCCTGGACCAGATCGGGCGGGACCAGGCGGCTCTGACCGGAGACCGGCTCGCTGCCGTGCCCTTGGTCGGGGTGGTGTCGAGCCCTCTTGAACGTTGTCAGCAGACCGCCCAGCTCATCCTCGATCGCCAGGCTGGCACGCCGTACGCGCCGGTCGATCTCGATCTCACCGAGTGCGATTACGGCCAGTGGCAGGGCCGCACGCTCAGTGATCTCGCGACCGAGGATTTGTGGCCGGTTGTGCAGTCGCAACCGTCCGCCGTCGTCTTTCCCGGCGGTGAATCCATGGCCGGGATGCAGGCTCGGTCGGTGGCCGCGATTCGACGCCACGATGCAGCCTTCGAAGCCGAGTACGGGCCAGGGGCCGTATGGGTGGCGGTGAGTCACGGTGACATCATCAAGTCCATCCTCGCCGACGCGCTCGGCATGCACCTTGACCTGTTCCAGCGTATTAACGTGGGCCCCGCCTCCGTATCGATCGTGCGCTACGGCGCTAGTCGGCCGAGCGTCTACGCGACCAACACCGACGCGGGTGATCTGTCGTGGCTTTCGAACGGCATCCACTCTGGCGAGGCGCCGGTGGGCGGCGGTGCAGGGCAAAAGGCGCCATGAACCTCATGTGCCTAGAATACTGACATGCCTACACGTGTTCACGAGTTTGCCTGGCCTGATCGGATCGTCGTTGGCACCATTGGCCTTCCGGGGGCGCGCACGTTCTACCTGCAGGTGCGCGCAGGGACGCAGATCGTGAGTGTTGCCCTGGAGAAGCAGCAGTCGGCGCTGCTTGCGGAGAAGATCGACGAAATTCTCGACCAGCTCATCACCGTCGAGGGCAACCCCTTCAGCGTTCCCACGGGTACTCCCATTGAGCTTGTCGACAATGACCAGCTCGAGGCCGTTCAGGAGCAGTTTCGCACCGGCGCCATGAGCTTAGGGTGGGACCCAACCACGGCCCAGGTCGTTATAGAGGCCCACCCCATCACCGATGTCGATGTTGATGACAACGACGAATCGCTTGATGGGGACGGCGCTAGCGAGCCCGAAATGCTGCTGGTGCGAATGCCGGTCGGCACCGCCCGCGCATTCGCCCAGCGCACCCGTGAGATCGTGGGCGCCGGGCGTCCGACGTGCCCGCTCTGCGGTTACCCCATAGACGCCGACGGGCACATCTGCACCCTTCCCGAGGCCTGATGCCGGCGCCGGACCTGTTGACCGCCGAGCTGACGCTCACCGGCCGCATCACGACGGCTTCAAACGCTACATTTCTGGGCAGCATCGGCGACGTGGTGGTCGTCTATAAGCCGATAGCAGGCGAAAGTCCGCTGTGGGATTTTCCCCACGGCACTCTGGCTCACCGCGAGGTGGCCGCCTACCTGGTCTCGCAGGTCTTCGGCTGGGACATCGTGCCGCACACCTGGCTGCGCGATGGTCCGTTGGGCGAAGGAATGGTGCAGCTCTGGCAGGAACCAGACCCCGCCCAAAACGCCGTGAACCTGGTCGCCACGGACCACGTCCCGAAGACGGGCTGGAAACACGTTCTCGAGGGACGAGATGAGAACGGGCGGATAGTCGCCCTCGTTCACGAAGACTCGCCAGCGCTCAGACGTATGGCGGTGTTCGACTTGGTCATCAACAACGCCGACCGCAAAGGCAACCACATTCTTGCCATGACGGACGGACACCGGCACGGCGTGGACCATGGCCTCACCTTTCACCGTGACCACAAGCTGCGCACGGTGCTGTGGGGATGGCTGGGAGACGCTCTGACCGCCGAGGAACGCGACGGCATCGATCGTGTCAGCGAAGGACTGAACGGTGGGCTGGGCCGAAACCTGGCGGACTTCCTCAGCGCCGAAGAAATCGCCTCGCTTGCCGCGCGCTGCGAGCGGTTGCGCTTGGCAGGGCGGTTTCCGGCTCCGAGCGGTGAGATGCCGGCGGTGCCCTGGCCGCTGTTCTAAGGGAATTACGGCTACGGGCTTTGCCGGCTGTGTCAGGTTGATGGCATGGATCTTAAGGTAGCGACGGAGCTCATCATGCCTGAGCGCGAGCCCGGCTGGCGATTTTCCAAAGAGCCGGGCCCCGGCAGGCAACCACTCTGTTCCGAAGGTATGGGCGATGCGAGAGACATCAACTGTCACCGGGAAATCGCGGCCCAAACACCGGTAACAGCGCATGCGTGGAGCCGACGACATCGCCCATATCGGGTCAAGACATCGATCCCGCTGAGCTCTGGCTAGCCTTGGGCGGCGTCGAAGGCCTGCTTTATGGCCTGAATGATGCGGCCACGAGGGCTGGGGCTGTATCCGTTCTCAGCGGCCCATTTACGGATCTTCTGAGCCGCCGCAGGTTCTCTTAATCCCGCACAATTCGCTGTCGTGAGACTGCCTGCACATGGATTCATTGTGCCCCACCTCGCAGTCAACGGAAGGTGGACCCGGGCGCGGCACGACACGCCACACCGCGGCTGGACGATCCGCGGATCATTTATTAAAGTCTTGCGGTATCGAATGCAGGCAAACGGACACCACGTCCGGGAAAGGGGGCGCACATCACCGCTGACCAACACACCAACCCACTGTTTCATCCGCGAAAGCCCCTCCCCCGAGGGGCTTYCCTRTGTGCCGGGAGCCCCTCGGCCGGGGCGGCGTTCTCAGGCTGGGTTTGAAGTCGGCCTCCGGCCCCGTGAGGCAGAGCATATGTCCCTGGTTCCGGTCAGAAGGAGAGGGGTAGGCTCGGCACTATGACCATTAACGCTTCATCCGACCGTGTCCGACGACCAGGCGGCTGGCTGCCCGAGCAACAGGACGACCTCGAGGACTGGATCGCCGGCCACCGGGAACGGGTGGAGGCGCGGGTTGAAGATGTTCCCCTGCATCCGGTGATCGTGGAGTTCCAGGAATTGATTGCCAGCGATCCGGTTGTCCGCCTCTACATGACGGAGATGATCGAGCAGGTTCCGAAGTCGAAGCCCTACCGCAAACGGCACCTCACCAGCGTTGACCAGATGCTCCGGCTGATCAACGAGGTCCTGACGATGGCCCCGGAATTCAGCGAAGGCGGCATGGTCACCACGCCGTTGACGGCGATCCTCGATTGGACCATGGGAACCGAGGCCGGATTCGCGGCCCACCGCGACCCGCGGATCGTCGCCATGTTCCGCAAGATTCTGGACGCCTGGTGCGTGTTCCTGACCAGCGCGGACTCCCTGTATGTCTTGAACACCTCGCCGTCCGGGTGGATGTCGGAGAAGGCGCGGCAGGCCGTCGGGATGGACGATTACCAACACGATGCCCTCGCCGAGCACTGGGGCTTCACGTCGTGGAACGATTTCTTCTCCCGCCGGCTCACAGCGACTTCCAGACCCGTCGCCGCACCAGAAGATGACAAGGTCATCGTCAGTGCCTGCGAGTCGACCCCCTACAAGATCAGCTCCGATGTGCAACGCCAGAGCCGGTTCTGGGTCAAGAACCAGCCCTACTCACTCGATGACCTGCTCGCCCGCGACGAGGCCGTGGAGCACTTTGTCGGCGGAACGGTGTACCAGGCGTTCCTGAGCGCGCTGAACTATCACCGCTGGCACGCTCCCGTCGCCGGAACGATCGTGCGGGCGTACCTCAAGGACGGCACGTACTTCTCCGAGGCGGACTCCGAGGGCGCCGACGCCGTCGAGCCGACCCTCTCGCAGTCATATCTGGCCCATGTCGCAGCCCGGGCGATCATCCTGATCCAGGCCGACGACCCCGTGATCGGTCTCATGGCGGTGATCCCCGTGGGCATGATTGAAGTCTCGTCCTGCGTCATCGATCCGGAGATCGTCCCGGGCCACCATGTAAATAAGGGCGACGAGCTGGGATACTTCCAGTTCGGTGGCTCGACGGAATGCCTCATCTTCCGGCCCGGTGTTATCGACCAGTTCGCCCTGACCGCTATCCCCCAGCCCCAAGATCCGAAGGCACCTCTCGTGCGGGTCCGGTCAAAGCTTGCGACCGCCAAGTCCTGAGGACCACGGTGCGGCTTCCGGGTCTGTCGGAAAGGTCGACACACCCCTGACTGGCCAGCTTTCCCCCCGCCCCGTCGCTGACATAGCTGACGCGGCCCGGGAAAGCTTGGGGTTGCCTAGTTCTTCCTGAGGTCGTTGAGGTGCTGTTGGAGACTACGCCGTAGGGCCGCCTCTTCACCGGCACCGGGCTGGGCCATAGCGGCCAGCAGTTTTTCCGCGGTGGCCAGGACTGTGCGGCCGTGCGGGGTGAGCCTGATCCTGGTGCTTCGGGCGTCGCTGCCGCGTTCTTTGCTCAGAAGGCCCAGGCTTTCGAGTCGGCGGAGAACTTTGCCGAGGCTTTGTTTGCTGACCGACATAAGGGCCGCGAGGTCGGAGATTTTGGCGGGTTCGCGGTCGGCGAGGGATTCCAGCGCCTCGAGCGAGCCCTGAGTCAGGTGCAGGTGCGCCAGTCGCCGGTTGATCCTCAGTTCCTCAAGTCGCGCTGTGACGCCGAGGATCCGGTAGGTGGGCCACGGAAGCGGCTCCCCTCCGTCGGCGGCGGCCATACTTGAGCTCCTTTGCGTCGTGTCGCGGGCGTGCGCTGGATCGCCGCGCCGCATGTGCGCCGGAGCCGC